>NZ_JBEZDN010000064.1:0-45233 GCF_040648315.1 Pseudonocardia sp. NPDC049154 | reverse complement strand
GCCCGTCGTCGAGCACCTGCAGGAGCGTGTCGAAGACGTCCGGGTGGGCCTTCTCCACCTCGTCGAGCAGCACCACCGTGTACCCCGACCCCGCCGTCGCGGCCACGAGCAGCCAGGTCCGGGTGTCCGGCGGCAGCGCGCCCACCCGCCCGAGGTAGTGGCGCTCGAGCGTCGGGCCGATCGGCAGCGGCTCCGGCAGCAGCGTCCCGCCCACCAGTTGGTGCCCGGACAGCGACGGGGCCAGCTCGACGAGAGCCAGCGGGTTCCCGCCCGTGGCCGTGACGATCCGGTCGGCGATCGGCGGGTCGACGGGGCGGCCGAGCACGCGGTCGAGCAGGTCGATCGCGGCGGCGCGGGGCAGGCCCCCGACGGGCAGACAGGGCAGGTCGTCGAACGGGCCGTCCACCGGGCCGGGCTCGGCCGTGCGCTCCGCGAGGAGCAGCCCGAGCCCGCCCTCGTGCAGACGGCGCGCGGTGAACGCGAGGACGTCGCGCGAGTCCGCGTCGATCCACTGCAGGTCGTCGACGCAGCACAGCAGCGGGCCGTCGGCCGCGGCGGCCTCGAACGCGGCGCGCACGGCGGCGCCGATCCGGAAGCGGTCCGGCGGCGGCCCCGCGACCAGCCCGAACGCCAGGTCGAGCGCCTCCCGCTGCGGCGCGGGCAGGGTCGCGACGGGCACGCGCAGCGCGAGCAGCAGCCGCTGCACGCCGGCGAACGGCAGGGCGCTCTCGGATCCCACCCCGGCCATCCGGACCACGCGGAGCCCGCGCTCCTCGGCCGCACCGGTGGCGTGGCCGAGCAGCGCGGTCTTGCCGACGCCCGGGTCCCCCACCAGCCGCAGCACGGCCGACCCGCCCGCGGCCACGGCGTCGGCCAGGTCCTCGAGCCGGACGCGTTCGACCTCCCGTCCCAGCAGCACGGCCTCCCCCTCCACCCCGACCCGCGTCGAGCCTGCCGAGGTCACCGGCCCGTCGACAAGGACACGGAGGTCGTGGATCAGGACATGCGGCCGGTCAGCCGACCCGGACCCCGGTGCGCCCGCTCACGCAGTTCCCGAGCCCGAGATCTCGCCGTTCGCCCGGAGCCAGCTGAGAACAGCCAGGACTCGACGGTTGTCGTGGGACGTCGGATACAGGCCGAGTTTCGAGAAGACCGCGGCGACGTGGGCCTCGACCGTCTTGGTACTGATGAAGAGCTCTGTGCCGATGCGTGAATTCGAGCGACCCTCGGCCATGAGACGCAGGATGTCACGTTCCCGCCCGGAGAACGTCCCCAGTTTGCTCGCGACCCGGTGCTGTTCGAGCAATCGCACGATGATGTCCGGGTCGACCACACATTCCCCGGCCACGATCCGGGTCAACGCGTCGGTCAAGGTCTGCAGGTCCGCGACACGGTCCTTCAGCAGGTATCCGACACTGCGCGAGCTGGCCGCCAACAGACGAGCGGCATAGGCCGTCTCCGAGTACGTCGACAAGACGAGGACGCCCAGGTCCGGATATCGCCGGCGGAGCACCTCCGCGGTCGCGAGACCCTCGTCCGTGAAGGTGGGGGCCATACGGATGTCCAGAACGACCGCGTCCGGACAATCCGACTCGACCTCGCGCAGCAGGGCGGCGCCGGTCGCCTCGTCGGCGGTGACGTCGATACCCGCGATCGACAGCAGCGTCGTGAGGCCGCTGCGGAAGATTCCTGAATCGTCGGCCACTGCTACACGCATGGGAGCTCCGCGACCAATCGAGTGCCCGAACCGCGAGGACTGACGACGGTCAGCCGGCCGCCCAGGGCGGCCACCCGATCGTGCAGCCCGGCGAGCCCGCTCCCACGGGCGACGTCCGCTCCACCGACCCCGTCGTCGACGACGCTGACGCGGAGCCACTGGTTCACCGGCCGCACCCGCACTGCAGCACGCGCCGCACCGGCGTGCTTGACGGCGTTGGTGAGCCCCTCGCACGCGAGAAAGTACGCCGTGGCCTCCACCGCGAAGTTCCAGCGCTGCGGCGGAATGTCCAGGGCGACCTCCAGCGGCAGCCCCTCGACGACGCTCTCCAGTGCAGGAGCGAGTCCGGCCTGGGTCAGAACAGCCGGGTGGATGCCGCGCGCGAGGCCCCGCAACTCCTGGAGCGCCGTGTCGAGTTCGCCACGGGCCTGATCGACACCGCGCCGGACGGCGTCGTCGTCGTCGAGGGAAGCCGAGACCGCGGCCAGGTGCATGGCGACCGCGAGCAGCCGCTGCTGGGCTCCGTCGTGCAGGTCCCGTTCGAGACGGCGTCGCTCGACGAGGCCGGCTTCGACGATCCGTGCCCGTGACGCACGGACCTGGTCGAGCTGGGCGAGTATGCGTGCCTGCAGCTGAGCGTTCTCGAGGGCGAGCGCGACGGCGGCCACAGCGGTGTCGACAGCCGTGACGTATCGCCGTAGGGAAGGACTCCCCACGACCGCAGCGAGCGGGCGCCCGTCCGTCGTCTCCACCAGCGTGACGAACTCGCCATGATCGGTCTCGTCGAGAAATGCGGGATGCCCGGAGTCGTCCACGTACCCGCCGCTCTCGGCCACCCAGAAGAGGACGCACAGCGTCGGATCACACAGCGCGCCTCGCAACGCCGCCTGCACGTCCTCGATGGTGTGTAGCTGCCCGACGCCGAGGAGGAGATCTGCGGCCGCGGTCCTCGCCATCCGCCGCCGGACCGCGGCGACCAGGAACGCGAAGGACACGGTCAGCAGCAGGATCGCTTCGAGCGCGTAGAAGTGCCGGAACTGCGTCGACTGCAGGTCGTACTCGACGCCGAGGCGCGCCGCCACGTGCACGCCGACAACTGCAGCGACGCCGGCGGTCGCGAAGAGGACCGGAACGAGTACGCGCCGATCGAATCCGCGCGCGCGATGGAGACGCAGGGCGGTGAAGGCGACCAGCGTCAGCGCGATCCCGACGCCGCCGAGGTAGTAGACGAACTCTACGGATTGACTGATCACCGCCGAGGGGTGCAGCGTCGGCCACCACACCGCCTGGTCGTACCCGTACCAGGCCGGGTCGGAGGTCACGATCCAGATGATCCGGCCCGCCAGGAGCCAACAGAGCAGGAGCAGGAGGAAAATGCGCTCCGAACGGCGGGTCAGAGCGGCGCGAGGGTAGCGCAGCAGCACAGCGGCCACGAAGACGAACGTCAGGGGTTCCGCAAGCGCCGCCAGCACCGGGAGCGGTCCGACGGCACGGCTCCCGGCGAGTCCCACCGCCCAGCACACGCAGCACCCGAAGAACAGCCACCTGTAGTTGCGGTGTTCCTCGTCGTCCAGGGTCAACACCGCGACCGCCGCGAATGCGATGACGGCCAACCAATTGGTGCCGGCGAGAAGTGGATGAGGAGCCCACAGAGGAGCCACCAGATAGGCACCGACGGCACCAGCGATGATCAGCGTCCCGGCCATGCGTAACCAGGGGGCGGACCTCGTTCTCGGAACCACCTGCAGCGAGGCGGGCATCGGGACAGTGTCGCACCGCTCGACGGCCGGGCCCAGCCCGTTGTTCGATGCGAAAATGACGATCTCCGCGACCGAATGATCGGCGGACCACCCCATTCCGCCGGGCCGTCCCACCGATCACGGGGGCCACGAATGTACGGCCCGCAAGGGCACCTGGTGCGGGCTGCGGCGCCCTCCGGCCCGCCGCCCGCGGGGAAACATGAGGGGTAACCCTCGCTCGTTCCAGGGATCTCACTGCTTCGCACCGGTCTCCGCGCCTGCCATGGTTCGCCGAGGCATCGCAGGTCTGGGGGCGAAGGGACATGACGCAGGGGGCCCGCACCGCCACTCGTGGCAGGGTCCGCTGGCCCGCCCTCGCCCGGCTGACAATCGGTTTCCTGCTGGCGGTCGGCCCGACATTCGCCGAAACGGCAGGAGTCGCGCAGGCCGACACGACGGTGAGGTCGTCATCCACCCTTCCCGTGACGATCGTCCCGACCTCGACAGGTGTGACCGCCGAGGGAAGGACCGCGCGCGTGGATGATCGCGATTTCCATAGGGGCCACCGGGACGGATTCCGACGAGGAATTCAAGACGGTGACAAGAATTGCCTGCGACAATGCGAGGGGCGGCCCCTGCGAGAGGTCCGACCGGGAACCCACTACTCCCGACCGAGTCGCTACGTCGAAGGATTCGAGGCGGGCTACTGCAAGGCCCTGTCCGTCCAGCGCGGGTGATCGTTTCGCGTCGGCTCGATCTCGCTGCGCCGGTCGAGAACGATGCGCCCCGCGAAGGGCCGGCGGGCTCGGTCACGGGCTGACCCGCCGACCCGCTACTCCGCCAGCAGCTCGCGGGTCAGCTCGCCCACGGCCTCGGACTCGATCAGGAAGCCGTCGTGGCCGTAGGGGGACTCGATCACCCGCAGCTGCGCGCCCGGGATTCCCGCGGCCAGCTCCTCCTGCTGCGAGACCGGGTAGAGCCGGTCCGAGCTGATGCCGACGACGGTCGTGCGGGCCGTGACCCGGGCCAGCGCCTCGGCCGCGCCGCCCCGCCCGCGCCCGACGTCGTGGGCGTTCATCAGCTCGGTGAGCCGCACGTAGGAGCCGGCGTCGAAGCGGTGCACCAGCTTGGCCGCGTGGTGGTCCAGATAGGACTCGACGGCGTACCGGCCACCGTGGAACGGGTCCTCCCCGGTCTGCGGCTCGCGGCCGAACCGGGTGGCCAGCTCGTAGCCGCTGCGGTAGCTCAGGTGCGCGATCCGCCGCGCGACGCCCAGCCCCCCGTGCGGCCCGGCGCCGGGCGGGAGGTCGTGGTAGTCGCCCCCGTGCCAGCCCGGGTCGGTGCGGATCGCCGCGAGCTGCGGTGCCGCCCAGCCGATCTGGTCCGCCGACGCCGCGGCGGGCGAGGCCAGCAGCATCAGCCGGGCGACCCGCTCCGGCTCGGTCGCGGCCCACTCGAGCGCGCGCATCCCGCCCATCGACCCGCCGACGACCAGCGCCCAGGTGCCCACGCCGAGGGCGTCGGCCAGCGCGGTCTCGGACCGGACCGTGTCCCGCGCGGTGACCAGCGGGAACCGGCTGCCCCACGGCCGCCCGTCCGGCGCCCGGGACGCCGGCCCGGTGGTGCCCTGGCAGCCACCGATCACGTTGGGCGCCACCACGAACCACCGGTCGGTGTCCAGCGGGCGGCCCGGCCCGATCAGCCCGTCCCACCAGCCGGCGGTGGGCTGGCCCGGGCCCGCCGGACCGGTCACGTGCGCGTCGCCGGTGAGGGCGTGCAGGACCAGCACGGCGTTGGACCCGGTGGCGTCGAGCTCGCCCCAGGTCTCGTAGGCGAGCCGGACCTCCGGGAGCTCCCCGCCGGCCTCGAGCGGCACCGCGGCGGGGAGGTCCAGGAAGCGGCGTCGCCCAGGGTCCGTCCCCTCCCGCCACGCGCCGGTGGCGGGAGGGAGCAGAGTCTCCGGATCGGTGGTCGTCACGCGCTCTTCGCGGCGCGGAACCCGGCGTCGAGGTCGGCCTTGATGTCCTCGATGCCCTCCAGGCCCACGGACAGCCGGATCAGGCCAGGGCCGACGCCCGTGGACAGCTGCTCCTCGCCGGAGAGCTGGCTGTGGGTGGTCGACGCCGGGTGGATCACCAGGCTGCGGACGTCGCCGATGTTGGCCAGGTGGCTGTGCAGCTCCAGCGCGTCGACGAACTTCTTGCCCGCCTCGACGCCGCCGCGGATGTCGAACGCGACCACCGCGCCCGCGCCCTTGGGCAGGTACTTCTGCTGCAGCGCGTGCCACGGGCTCGACGGCAGCGCGGCGTAGTAGACCTTCTCCACCTCGTCGCGCTGCTCGAGCCACTCGGCCACGGCGAGGGCGTTCTGCACGTGCCGCTCGATCCGCAGCGACAGGGTCTCGATGCCCTGGATCAGCAGGAACGAGTTCAGCGGCGCGATCGCCGGGCCGAGGTCGCGCAGGAGCTGCACCCGGAACTTGATCAGGAACGCGAGCGGGCCGAGGGCCTCGGAGTAGTTCAGCCCGTGGTAGCTCGGGTCCGGCGTGGTGAGGCCGGGGAACCGCTCCGCCTGCGCGGCCCAGTCGAAGTTCCCGGAGTCGACGACCACGCCACCGATGCTCGTGCCGTGCCCGCCGAGGAACTTCGTGGCCGAGTGCACCACGATGTCCGCGCCGTGCTCGAACGGGCGGACCAGGTACGGGGTGGGCACCGTGTTGTCGACGATCAGCGGCACGCCGGCCTCGTGGGCGAGGTCGGCCACGAGCCGGATGTCCAGCACGTTGCTGCGCGGGTTGCCGATCGTCTCGGCGTAGAACGCCTTGGTGTTCGGGCGGACCGCGGCGCGCCACTCCTCGGCGTTGTCCGGGTCCTCGACGAACGTGACGTCGATGCCCAGCTTCGGCAGCGTGTAGTGGAACAGGTTGTAGGTGCCGCCGTAGAGCGAGGCGCTGGACACGAAGTGGTCCCCGGCCTGCGCGATGTTGAGGATGGCGAGCGTCTGCGCGGCCTGCCCGGAGGCGACCGCCACGGCCCCGATGCCACCCTCGAGCGCGGCGATCCGCTGCTCCAGGACGTCCTGCGTCGGGTTCATGATCCGGGTGTAGATGTTGCCCAGCTCGGCGAGGCCGAACAGCGCCGCGGCGTGGTCGGTGTCCCGGAAGGTGTACGACGTCGTCTGGTAGATCGGGGTGGCCCGGGCACCGGTGGTCGGGTCGGCGGAGGCGCCGGCGTGGACCTGCTTGGTCTCGAAGGACCAGGCGGCGGTGGGGTCGTTCTCGGGCATGCGGGGTCTCCTGTGGTGATCTCTGGGGCTACGCGTGAGGGATGGGGAGGTCAGCCGCGCGGGCGACAGGCCGCGCTGGTCACGCGCATGAAGTCGACATGGCGACGGGCCACGAGGCGGATCACGAAGGCGACCGTAACGGGGTCGTCATACCGGCACAACACCGGTCCGGGTGGCTGATCACCGTGGCCGTACGCTGCCGGGCGTGCTCGTCCTGCTGCCCCCGTCGGAGACCAAGCGCACCGGAGGCGACGGGCCGCCGCTCGACCTCGCCGCGCTGAGCCACCCCGAGCTCGACCCGGTGCGCAAGGCGCTGGTCGACGAGCTGGTGGAGCTGGCCGACGACGTCGCCGCCTGCCGGGCGGCCCTCGGCCTGTCGGAGCGGCAGCTCGACGAGATCGAGCGCAACGCGGCCCTCTGGACCTCCCCCACCGCCCCGGCGATCACCCGGTACACCGGCGTGCTCTACGACGCGCTCGACGTCGGGTCGCTGCGCGGGGCCGCCGCGGGCCGGGCTCGGGAGCGGCTCGCCGTGGGGTCGGCGCTGTTCGGGCTGGTCCACGCCGGCGACCCGATCCCCGCCTACCGGCTCTCCGCCGGCTCGGCGCTGCCGTCCGGCGGGACGCTCGCCGCGCGGTGGCGGCCGGTGCTGGAGCCGGTGCTCGCGCGACTGGCCGAGCAGCAGCTGGTGGTGGACCTGCGGTCGGGCGCCTACGCGCAGCTGGCCCGGGTCCCGGGGGCGGTCACGGTGAACGTGCTGGCCGAGCGCCCCGACGGGTCGCGCTCGGTGGTGAGCCACCACAACAAGTCGCACAAGGGCGGGCTGGCCCGACTGCTCGTGAGCAGCCGCGCCGAGCCGGCCGACGCGGCGGCGGTCGCGCGGCTCGCCCGCCGCGCCGGGCACGTGGTGGAGCGGACCGAGGACCACCTGGACCTGGTCATCCCCGCCTGAGCGCGAAGCCGGAGCGCGACTCACCGAAGCCAAGAGCGCGACTCGCGCACGTCCTCCCGCGAGTCGCGCGCTCCGGCACCGCGAGTCGCGCGATCCAGCACCGCGAGTCGCGCGATCCAGCACCGCGAGTCGGGAGCTTCAGCACCGCGAGTCGCGCGGTCCAGCACCGCGAGTCGCCACTTCCGGGAGGCGGGCACCGGGTCCGGAGCAGGGAGCCCTCCGGATCCGGCGGCCCGACCCCGCGCCGACCTCCCGGGTCGACCGCACCGGACCGGCGCCGACCTCACCGGGCCGACCTCACTGGGCCGCGTAGCCGCCGTCGACCAGGTGGTAGCTGCCCGTGATGAAGGTGGCGGCGTCGGAGGCGAGGAACGCGACGAGGTTCGCCACCTCCTCGACGGTCCCGAGCCGCCCGAGCGCGTGCTTCTCGGCGAGCGCCCGCTGCGTCTCCGCGTCGAGGTTGGCCTCGAGCAGCGGCGTGGTGATGAAGCCGGGCCCGACCGCCGTCACACGGACGCCCTGCGCGGCGTGCTCGAGCGCGGCGTTCTTGGTGAGGCCGATCAGCCCGTGCTTGGCGGTGACGTAGGCCGACGAGCCGGGGATGCCCACCGAGCCGAGCACCGAGGCCATGGTGACGATCGCCCCACCGCCGTGAGCCGCGATCGCGGGGATCTGCGCCTTCAGCCCGTAGAAGACCCCGTTGAGGTTGACGTCGACGACCGTGCGCCAGCTGTCCTCGGGGTACTCCCCGACCGGCGCGTTCGCCCCGCCGATCCCCGCGTTGTTCACCGCGATCCGGAGCGGCGCCAGCTTCTCGGCCGCCTCGACGGCCGCGCGCGCCACCTCGGGGTCCGCCGCGTCGCCGACGAAGGCCTCCCCGGTGCCGCCCGCGGCCCGGATCTCCTTGACCACGAGCTCCGCCACGTCCGCGTTCAGGTCGTGGACCAGGACCGCGGCACCGTTCGCGGCCAGCAGGTGCGCCACGGCCCGGCCGATGCCCGACCCCGCCCCGGTGACGATCGCGGACCGGTCCGCCACGTCGTAGCTCGCCATGATGATTCCTCTTCCTCGATTTGCCCGACGTTCGTCGGTTATCCGAATCCTACAAACGTCGGCTAACATCGGCCCCTTCCCGCGGGTCGAGTGAGGTGGGTCATGGACGCACGGCGGCGTCGCAGCCGGGACCGGCTGCACCGGGCCGTCCTCGAGCTCGCCCGGGAGACCCCCGTCGCGGACCTGACGATCACGCAGCTGGCCCAGGCCGCCGGCGTGCACCGCTCGACCTTCTACGAGCACGCGGCCTCCCCCGGCGACCTCCTGCGCGAGGCCCTGCGCGCCGAGCTCGACGACCTGCGGGCCGGCCTGCTCGACGACCCCGGCGACACCGACGCCGCCGTCCGGGAGGTCACCCGGCGGGTCCTGGAGCACATCCGCGGACACGCTCCGATCTACCGCCGCGGGCTCGCCCGGGACAGCGGTCCCGGCGCGCTGCACGGCATGCTCAGCGAGCACTTCCTGGAGACGAGCCGCCGGCTGATCGAGACCGGCCGGCTGCGGCTGCCGCTGCAGGTGCCCGGCGTGCCGGCCGACGCCGTCGCCGACACCGCCGCCCGGTTCGTCGCCCAGGGCACGGTCGGGACCATCCAGGGCTGGCTGGACCTGCCCGGGGAGCCCGAGGTCGCGGTGTTCGAGGACCTCTACCGCGCGCTGATCCCCGTCTGGTGGGTACCGGGGTGACCGCCGTCCGTGCCGCGGCCCTGGCCCTCGCGGTCCTCGCCATGGCCGCTGCTCGGCCGACGCACCGGCCGTCGTCGCGCACCGGGCTGGCCGACCTGGCCGCCCCGGTCGGCAGACCGGTCCTGTTCACCGAGGCCGGCTACAGAGGCGGCACGGCACCGTCACCGCGCCGTGGGCGTGGTCTCCCGGCGCGCCCGAGGACCAGGCCGAGCAGTCGTCCCCGTACCGGGCCCTCTGGACCCGCTTCGGTGACGAGCCCTGGTGGGCGGGTGTCCTGTTGGTGGAACCGGGCCGAGCCGCCCGATCCTGCCTCCGCCGCCCCGCTCGGCCACTCCCCGCGCGGCACGCAGGCCGAGCAGGTGGTGCGCGAGTCGGGGGCGGCACCACGGAAAACCGGTTGAGCCCGCGGCGCCGGCCGCGCGACCCTCTCCCCGACCGACGTGAGGTGAAGGAGGTGCCCCGATGACGACCGCCGCCCGGGTGGCGGCGCGCCCCGGCGCGCCCTCCGGCCACCGCACCCCGCGCTGAGACCCGGCACCGAGGTCGCTCGTGTGGGGTGTCCACCCCACGTCAGGAGAACCTCCTTCCGATGCGCGAGCGCATGCCCAGACGTCGTCGTGGCTTCGACGACGACGAGTACGTCCCCCACCCCGTGCACCTGCACGAGGACCCCGACCTCCCGCCCGCCGGTGACCGCTGGTCCACCTGGACCGGCGCGCAGCACGGCCCCGAGCCCCGTCCGCCCTGGGTGGAGACCGCGCACGCCGCGGTCGACACCGAGCTCGGCGTGCTCAAGACGGGCAAGGAGGCCGACGTCCACCTCGTCGAGCGCGGGGTCCCCGGCTCGCCCGGGGTGCTGATGGCCGCCAAGCGGTACCGCACCGCCGAGCACCGGATGTTCCACCGGGACGCCGGCTACCAGGAGGGGCGCCGCGTGCGCCGCTCCCGGGAGATGCGGGCGATGACCAACCGGACCGCGTTCGGCCGCGAGCTGCTGTCCGGCCAGTGGGCGGCCGCGGAGTTCGCGGCGCTGTCCACCTTGTGGTCGGCCGGCCTGCCGGTCCCCTATCCCGTCCAGCTCGACGGCACCGAACTGCTGCTCGAGTTCGTCGGCGACGGGGAGACGGCCGCGCCCCGGCTGGCCCAGCTCCGGCCGTCGGGCGCGGAGCTGGCCGACCTGTGGGCGCAGCTGGGCGAGGCCCTGCGCGGGCTCGCCCGGCACGGCTGGGCCCACGGCGACCTGTCCGCCTACAACCTGCTGGTGCACCACGGTCGGGTGGTGCTGATCGACCTGCCGCAGGTCGTCGACCTCGTCGGCAACCCGCACGGGGCGGACTTCCTCGTCCGCGACGTCCGGCGGGTCGCGGAGTGGTTCACCGCCCGCGGCCTGCCGGAGTCCGCTGGCGAGGAGCTCTTCCACGAGCTCGTCTCGGAGGCGGGCCTGACCTGAGCGAACGGCGCTCTCGTTCACACCTGGTGAGCGATCATCCGGGACCGCTGCGCCACGAACGGCGCTCTTGTTCACACTCAGTGAGCGAGAGCGCCGCTCGCTCATTTCACCGGGGGAGCGCGAGATCACGTGCCCGCCGGGCGATCGCGCGGTGACCGACGGGTAGGGTGGACCGAGGCGCCCGCACCGACGGCGCCTTGCACGTACCCGTCGGGCGCGCTCCCCTTGGCGCCCGGGCCCGTCCCGTGCCGGCCGCGCACCGTCGCCCGAGCCGCTCCGTGTGACGCGCCGACGTCCCGGAGGTCCAGTGACCAGTCCGTCCCGCCGCCCTGCCCGCCAGCAGGGCGCACACCAGCCCACCTCGGTGAGCAGCCGTAGGCCGCGCCGCTCCGGCGGCCGCCGCTCCGGCGCCCCGCAGCAGCAGCGCCCGGCTCGCGTGGCGCCGAAGCCCGCCATGCCCGAGGAGGTCCTCTGGACCGTCCCGGAGAGCGGCCTGCCCACCTTCGCCGAGCTCGGCCTGCCCGAGCCGGTTGTGCGCGCCCTGGACGCGGAGGGCTTCACCGAGCCCCGCCCGATCCAGGCCGCGAGCCTTCCGGAGACCCTCCGCGGGCGCGACCTGCTCGGCCGCGCCCAGACCGGGTCCGGCAAGACGCTCGCCTTCGGCCTCGCGCTCGTCGCGCGGCTCGCCGGCGGCCGCGCCCAGGCCCGTCGCCCCCGCGGCCTGGTGCTGGTCCCGACCCGCGAGCTGGCCCAGCAGGTCGTCGACGCAGTGGAGCCCTTCGCGAAGGCGCTGCACCTGCGGCAGGCCGTCGTCGTGGGCGGGCTGTCGATGAACCGTCAGATCGACACCCTCGCGCGGGGCGTCGACCTGCTCGTCGCCACGCCCGGCCGGCTCACCGACCACCTCAACGAGGGCACCTGCGACCTGTCGGCCGTCGAGATCACCGCGATCGACGAGGCGGACCGCATGTCCGACATGGGCTTCCTGCCGCAGGTCCGGCGGATCCTCGACCGCACCCCGGCGGACGGCCAGCGGCTGCTCTTCTCCGCGACCCTCGACAACGAGGTGTCGACACTCGTCGACCGCTACCTGCACGACCCGGTCACCCGGGCCGTCGCCTCCGCGGCCGCGCCGGTCGAGACCATGGACCACCACCTGTTCCTGGTCGACCGCGCCGACAAGAACCGGATCGTGCACGAGATCGCCGCCCGCGAGGGCCGCACTCTCTTCTTCGTGCGCACCAAGCACGGCGCCGACCGCGTGGTGAAACAGCTGCGCCGCGAGGGCGTGCAGGCCAGCGCGCTGCACGGCGGCAAGGCGCAGAACGCCCGCAACCGCGCGATCGACGCCTTCAAGGACGGCAGCATCCCGGTGCTGGTGGCCACGGACGTCGCCGCCCGCGGGATCCACGTCGACGACGTGAGCCTCGTCGTGCACGTCGACCCGCCGGGCGACCCGAAGGACTACCTGCACCGCGCCGGCCGCACCGCCCGCGGCGGCGAGTCGGGCGTGGTGGTCACGCTGGTCACGGCCGAGGAGCGGCGGGACGTCGACACCCTCATGCGGCAGGCCGGCGTCAGCCCGGACGTGGCCGACGCCGCCCCCGGCTCCGCCTCGCTGGTCGAGGTCACCGGGGCGCGCCGGCCCAGCGGCGTCCCGGTCGAGGCCCCGAAGCCCCCGCAGCAGCAGCCCGCCGCCGGCACCGGACGGCGGCGCCGCGGCTCCGGGCGCGTCGCGCCGGCCCGGCAGCAGACCGGCCGGAGTCAGCGGCAGCAGGCCCCCTCGGGCGGGCAGGGTGGACGTCGCGGTGGGCGGAGCGGGAGCCCGCGGAACGCCGCCTGACGGTCCCTGATCCACACCCGGGCGGGGGAGATCGCCTCCCCCGCCCGGTCGTGCATCGGTCTACAGCGCCCGGCGCCCCTTCCGGGCCGCCCGGCGGAGCTGGACGATCCGGGCGCTGCCCGGGATCGCGACCAGCAGCACCCCGGCGATCGCGGCGAGGAGCAGCGCAACGCCGGTGGGCAGGGTGCCCGTGGCGCCGAGGAAGTGGATCTGCACCGGGTCGAGGTTCTGCAGGATGAAGATCAGCAGGAACAGCAGGACGATCGCGGAGAGGATCAGCCCGACCCACATCCCGCTGACGCGCGTGCGGTTCGCCCCGGCGTGGCGGCCGGTGGTCCGCGGCGTCGCGGACGGCTCGGTCGGGACGGCCACGGTGGAGTCCGGCGCGGTCGCGTCCGGCGCGGTCGTGACGGACGGCGCCACCGGCGCGGTCTCCCCCTCGCTGGACGGCCCGGTCCTGGTCGTCCGGACCTGCTCGTCGCTCATCGCTTCCCCTCACTTGCCCCCGGCACGGGCCGCCCGGCTGCGCGGAGTATCGCGCAGGAACGGCCCCCGGGCGTCACCGGAGCGGGTGGCTCAGCGCGCCGGGCGCCGCATCGGCAGGTGCGCGACGCCGTCCCAGTCGTAGGCCGGGCCGGTCGCCTCGAAGCCGTAGCCGCGGTAGAAGTCGGCGAGGTGCTCCTGGGCGTCGAGCACGCAGGCGCCGTCCCCGATCTCCGCGATCACGGCGTCCATCAGCTGCTTGCCGAGCCCCCGCCCGCGCGCGGTCTTCGCCGTGCACAGCCGCCCGATCCGGTAGCCGCCGTCGGGCTCCTTGAGCAGCCGCACCGTGCCGAGGACGGCGGCGGGTTCGCCGTGCCCGGTCAGCCAGTAGTGCCGGGCGCGCTCCTCGAGGTCCCGCCCGTCGAGCTCGCCGTAGGGGCAGGCCTGCTCGACCACGAAGACGTCGACGCGCAACCTGAGCAGCTCGTAGAGGGTGGCGGCGTCGAGGTCGAGGGCCCAGGATCGGCGGAGCGTCGCGGCGGTCTCGGTCATGGCCCGTGCCTACCAGACTTCCGGTCGCGCCGACGCGGCCGCGGGCGATTAGCCTCGTCCCGTGTCCCACCACGATCTCGTCGTCATCGGTACCGGCTCCGGCAACACCTTCATCGACGAGCGGTACGCCGACAAGGACGTGGCCATCGTCGAGCACGGCGTCTTCGGCGGGACGTGCCTGAACGTCGGGTGCATCCCGACGAAGATGTACGTCTACGCGGCCGACGTCGCCGAGCACGTCCGGCGCGCGGCGAAGTACGGCGTCGACGCCAGCATCGACAAGATCCGCTGGAGCGACATCCGGGACCGGGTCTTCGGCCGCATCGACCCGATCTCCGCGGGCGGGCGGGAGTACCGGGTCCAGCGCAGCCCCAACGTCACCGTGTACTTCGGGCACGCCTCGTTCACGGGGCCGCGGGCCCTGCGCGTCGAGCGCACGGACGGCTCGGGCGAGGACGAGCTGACGGCCGACCAGGTCGTCGTCGCCGCGGGCGGCCGGCCGATGATCCCGCCGGTGATCGCGAAGTCCGGGATCCCGTACGAGACGTCGGACACCGTGATGCGGATCGACGACATCCCGCGGCGGCTGACCGTCATCGGCGGCGGCTACATCGCGGCCGAGTTCGCGCACGTGTTCTCCGCGCTCGGCAGCAAGGTCACGCTCGTCGTGCGCGGCGGGCGGCTGCTCAAGTCGCACGACGAGACCATCTCGCAGGCCTACACCGACCTGGCCGTGCAGGGCTCGCGCATCGACGTCAAGCTGAACACGCAGGTCAAGACCGCCTCGCAGACCACCGACGGGATCTCCCTGGAGCTCGACGACGGCACCACGCTGGCCGCGGACGTCGTCCTCGTCGCCGCGGGCCGCATCCCCAACGGCGACCGGATGAACCTGGGCGCCGGCGGCATCGGCACCCACTCGGACGGCCGGATCGAGGTCGACCGTTTCCAGCGCACGAGCGCGGAGGGGGTGTGGGCGCTGGGCGACGTCAGCTCGCCGTGGCAGCTCAAGCACGTCGCCAACCGGGAGGCGAAGGTCGTGGGGCACAACGTTCTGCACCCGGACGACCTGATCGAGATCGACCACCGGTACGTCCCCTCGGCGGTGTTCACCGACCCGCAGGTCGCGAGCGTCGGGAAGACCGAGGAGCAGTGCCGGATGATCGGCGTCGACTACGCGGTCAAGGTCCAGCGCTTCGGCGACGTCGCCTTCGGCTGGGCCATGGAGGACACCACCAGCCTCTGCAAGGTCATCGCGGAGAAGGGCACCGGCTGGCTGCTCGGCGCGCACATCATGGGGCCGGACGCGTCGTCGCTGATCCAGCCGCTGATCCAGGCGATGTCCTTCGGGCTGCACGCCCGCGAGATGGCCACCGGGCAGTACTGGATCCACCCGGCGCTGCCGGAGGTGGTGGAGAACGCACTCCTCGGCCTGGAGTTGTGATCTCGCCATTCGGGTGAAGGTCGACTTACCCTGGACCGGCAGATCCACCGCGGCCGGTGCCCGGGCCGCAGACCGACACACGAGGTAACCGCATGACCCTGGCCGCCCAGCCCGAGCAGACGCAGTCCGAGACCCGTTCCGGGCCGAAGCCCGTGCTCGCCGGGACACGCGGCCTCCCGCAGCAGATCGGCGTGTACGTCTTCGTGTTCACCCCGCTGGTCGCGCTGCTGGCCGCGATCCCGCTGGCGGTGACCGTCGGGTTCCTCGGCTGGCCGGACGTTGTCATCGGCGCCGTGTTCTACGTGATCAGCGGCCTCGGGATCACCGTGGGGTACCACCGGTACTTCACGCACGGCTCGTTCAAGGCCGCCCGCGGGCTGAAGATCGCGCTCGCGCTCGCCGGCAGCCTCGCCATGCAGGGCCCGGTGATCAAGTGGGTGGCCGACCACCGCCGGCACCACGCCTTCTCGGACAAGGAGGGCGACCCGCACTCCCCCTGGCTCTTCGGGACCTCGGCCCGCGCGCTGGCCAAGGGCTTCTGGCACTCGCACACCGGCTGGCTCTTCGACCGCAACCTCACCAACGAGGAGCGCTTCACCCCGGACCTGCTGGCGGACACCGACCTGCGCCGGATCGACTCGCTCTTCGGCCTCTGGAGCGTGCTGACCCTGCTGGTCCCCGCCGCGCTGGGCGGGCTGGTCACCTGGTCCTGGTGGGGCGCGCTGACGGCCCTGTTCTGGGCCGGGCTGGTCCGCGTGGCGCTGCTGCACCACGTCACCTGGTCGATCAACTCGATCTGCCACATGTGGGGCGAGCGGCCCTTCGCCGCGCGGGACCGCTCCGCCAACGTCTGGTGGCTGGCCGTCTTCTCCTTCGGCGAGTCCTGGCACAACCTGCACCACGCCGACCCGACCTGCGCACGGCACGGCGTGCGCAGGGGCCAGATCGACCTCTCCGCGATCACCATCCGGGCCTTCGAGAAGCTGGGGTGGGCCACCGCGGTCCGCTGGCCCACCACCAAGCGCCTCGACCGCCTCGCCAAGGACCCCGCCGCCGCCTGACCGGCGGCCGGGCACCTACAGGTGCCTGCCGTGCGAGCCCTCAGCTCGCTGCAGGCGGCTCCGCGACGGGCTGGGGAGGGCCGGCGGGGGTGGGCGTGGCGGCGGGGTCGTAGGGCTCCGCGGGCGGCGTCTCGCCCCGCACCTGCCCGACCAGCTCGGTGACGGCCGACATGATCGCCGCGGTGGCGCCGTCGAGATTGGTCTTGGTCCGCGGCTTGCCGATGTACGCCGACAGGTCGACCGGTGGCCCGGCCACCACGCTGACCCGCTTCCGCGGCCAGATCGAGGGCTTCCCGTCGGTCGGCAGCACGTCCTGCGTCCCCCAGTTGGCCAGCGGGATCACCGGCACCCCGGTCATCACCGCGATCCGCCCGATCCCGTTCTTCGCCTTCATCGGCCAGCCCGCGGGGTCGGCCGTGTACGTCCCCTCGGGGTAGAACACCACGACCTCGCCGCGCTCGAGCGCCGCGACGGCCTCCCGGTACGCGTCGGTGGCCCGGGCGGACTGCCGGTACACCGGGATGTGCCCGCCCTTGCCGAGGACCGAACGCACGACCGGGACGTCCCACAGCTCCGACTTGGCGAGGTACCGCGGCATCCGCCGGTGCGAGATCACGAACGCCGTGTCGAAGATCGGGTCGGACGACGACACGTGGTTGGCCGCGATGAGCACGCCGCCGGTGCGCGGGATGCGCTCGCCGCCCGACCAGCCGAGCTTCGTGAAGAGCATGACGAACGGCCAGATCAGCTCGATCGCGAGCCCGAACCAGAAGCCCGAGCCGCGACGCCGGCGGCGCAGCGTCAGCAGCAGGCGCCGGCGGGCCGTCAGCGGCGGCGGCAGGTCCGCGGGACTCGTCACGTCTCCTCCATCGGTCGGGTCCGCCCCCGATCCTCGCCCACGACGGGCGGGCGGCCGGGTCCGGGTCGGGCGAGGATCTGCGAGGTGTGACATGTCTCCCAGGACACCAGCCTCCGGGGCGGGGTGGAATCGGAGGAACTACGTAGCCCGAGCAGTAGCCCTGATCAGCCTGGAGTGGACGTGCCCGACCGCCTCCCGCGCCTCGAACCCGTCGGACCGCCGCCGGCCCGGCCGGCCGCGCTGGCCGTCGTCGCGCACGGGGGCAGCGCCAACGCGACCGACTCCGGCGGCCGGCGACGGCTCGCGTACTGGCGGATGGTGCCCTTCGCCCGGGCGCTCGCGCGGACCGACGGCGTCGCCGTCCTCATGCTGCGGTACCGGCTGCGCGGCTGGAACGGCGCCGCCCGCGACGCCGCTCGGGACGCCGAGGAGACGCTCGCCGCGCTGCACGAGCGCCACCCGGGCGTCCCGACGGCGCTGGTCGGGCACTCGATGGGCGGCCGTGCCGTGCTGTACGCCGCCGGTGCCCCCGACGTACGGGCCGTCGCCGCCCTGGCCCCCTGGCTCGACGGCACCGACCCCGTCGAGCAGCTCGCCGGCCGCAGCGTCCTGATCGCGCACGGCGACCGCGAGCGCATGACCGACCCGCGCGAGTCGCTGGCCTACGCCGTCCGCGCGCGCCGGGTGACCGAGCGGGTCGCGCGGTTCGACGTCCTCGGCGACGGGCACGCCATGCTCCGCCGCGCCCCGGAGTGGCACGCGCTCGTCACCCGCTTCGTGCTCGGCGAGCTCGGACTCGGACCGCAGGACCCGGCGATCGCGGACGCCATGCGGCAGCCCGCGCCGGGTGGCCTCCAGGTCCCGCTCGCCGGAGTCCGATGAGTACGGTCGCCGTGATCTGCCCCGTGCGACCGTCGGGGTGGGTCCGGTCGTCGTGGACGATATGTCCGAGGAGGTCGACGCGTGACCGTCGGCGACGGGATCAGCCGGGCGTGACCAGACCCGGCAGGCCGTCGAGGCTGACGTCGTTGCGGGTGCGGTGGTACTCGACCAGCTGCTCCGGCGACTTCTTCGCCAGGGCCTTGTCCAGGACGTCGCGCTCCTCGACCAGGTCCATCCGCGGCACGGCGAACCCGCAGGAGTCCGCCACCCGCGTGACGTCGACGGTCACCACCGAGCGGGCGCCGTGCATCCGGCTCGTGCCGGCCTCGCCGAACCCGGCCACGGCCTCCTCGAACCCGGGCTCGCCGACGGCGACGACCCGGCCGGTGCCGTGCAGCCGCAGGATGGTCGGGCGTCCCTCGAAGGCGCAGAACATCAGGCAGATCCGCCCGTTCTCGCGCACGTGGGCCACGGTCTCGATGCCGCTGCCGGTGAGGTCGAGGTAGGTGACCGTGTGGGCGTCGAGCACCCGGAAGGTGCCGCGCGTGCCCTTCGGCGACAGGTTGACGAGGCCGTCGCCGGCGAGCGGAGCCGTACCGACGAAGAAGACCGGCTGCCGCTCCAGCCACTCCCACAGCTTCGGCGTGATGCCGTCGTAGATCGTGCTCACACCAGCGAGCGTAAGGCCGGACCGGGCCCGGATCACCAGGCTTTCCGGCCGCTCTCGGCGAGCAGGCGGGTGTGCGCGTCGGCGTCGGACGGCGGGGTGAGGGCGGGCCCGAACACCGTTCCGGCGTCGCGGACCTCCTGGGGGATGCCCCGGACCTGCACGGCGAGCCGGGCCACCTCGTCGTCCGGGATCACCACCTCGAGCCCTGCCGCGCGGCCCAGGTCCCAGCGGTGCAGCACCAGGTCGAACGTCACGAAGTTGTCGACGGACCACTCGAAGGTCTGCGTGCCGAACATGCCGTCGTACGTCGCGCCGGCCCTCTCGGGGTCCTCAAGGTCGGCCTGCACGATCCGTCTGACGTGCGCGAACGCCTCCGCGCGGTCCTCCGGGACCGACTCGGGTTTGCGCCCCACCAGGCCCAGGAACATGCCGTGGACGTCGACGATGTGCGACACGACGTCGGCCGCGGTCCACCCCTCGCAGGGCGACGGCGCCGACCACCGGTCCGCGGGGACGGCGGCGAGCGTGGCGGCGAAGGCGTCCGCATGCCGGGCGTAACGGTCCGAGATCTCCGTCATGCGCCCAGCGTGGCACCGCTCACGGTGCCGGGGTAGGAGATGACCGTCAGGGCAGGGTGAGGATCTCCGCGCCGTCGGCCGTGACGAGCACGGTGTGCTCGAACTGCGCCGTCCTCTTCCGGTCCTTGGTGACGACCGTCCAGCCGTCGTCCCAGATGTCGTAGTCGATCGTGCCGAGCGTGATCATCGGCTCGATCGTGAACGTCATGCCCGGCTCGAGGACGGTGTGGACGTCGGGCTGGTCGTAGTGGAGCACCACGAGGCCGCTGTGGAACGACCGGCCGATGCCGTGCCCGGTGAAATCGCGGACCACGCCGTAGCCGAACCGCTTGGCGTAGGACTCGATGACCCGCCCGACGACGTTGAGCTCGCGGCCCGGCCGCACCGCCTTGATGGCGCGCATCGTGGCCTCGCGGGTGCGCTCGACCAGCAGCCGGTCCTCCTCGCTGACGTCGCCGGCGAGGAAGGTGGCGTTGGTGTCACCGTGCACGCCGCCGATGAAGGCGGTGACGTCGATGTTCACGATGTCGCCGTCGTTGATCACCGTCGTGTCGGGGATCCCGTGGCAGATGACCTCGTTCAGGCTGGTGCAGCAGGACTTCGGGAAGCCGCGGTAGCCCAACGTCGACGGGTAGGCGTCGTGGTCGACCAGGAACTCGTGGACCACGCGGTCGACCTCGTCCGTGGTGACGCCGGGGCGCACGGCCTCGCCGCCCACCTGCAGCGCCTGCGCCGCGATCCGGCTCGCGACCCGCATCGCCTCGATGGTCTCCGGCGTCTGCACGTCCGAGTCCCGGCTCGGCGACGGCGCCTTCTTCCCGACGTACTCCGGCCGCGGGATGTGGGCGGGGACGTCACGGATCGGGGTCGGCGCGCCGGGAACGAGAACTGCGGTCACGCCCCGACTGTAGCTCGCACCTCCCACGCCCTTCCGCCCACGGCGACGCAGGTCGCACCGGGCGCAGTGTGCCCACACAGCAGGTCGGCGCCTTGCACCGGGCACAGTGCGCTCACACAGCAGGTCGGCGCCGGGAGGGGTGGGACGACGGGTGCGGGCGCTCGGCGGGAGCGGGCGCTCGGCGGGAGCGGGCGCTCGGCGGGAGCGGGCGCTCGGCGGGTGCGGACGCTCGGCGGGTGCGGACGCTCGGCGGGTGCGGTCTCGTGACGAGTGCGGGATGGGATGCAGGCCCGGACGGGGTGCGAGGCGGGTGCGAGGCGGGTGCGGGGCGGGGGTGCGTCAGCGGACGGAGGTGCGACGGCGCGAGAGGTGGGAGGTGAGGGCGGCGATCCCCCGCCAGCCCAGCAGGAACACCGCCAGCGAGACCGTGGCGACGATGGCGAAGCTCACCGGCAGACGTCCGGTGAAGGCTGCGCGGAGCAGCAGGCCGAGGACGGCGGAGCCGGCGAGGACCAGCGCACCCGCCGTGACCCCGATTGGATGCGCCCGCACCCACGGCGTGGCCCACGCCGCAACGGCGCCGACCAGGAAGGGCGCGGCGGTGCCGAGCAGCCCGACCACGCTGCCCGCCTCCTCGTGGCTCGCGCGCCCGATCGCGGCGAACACCAGCACGGCGACGGCGTCGCCGGCGAAGGCGAGGACGGGGATGCGGGGACGGCGCACGGCACGAGCCTACGCCCGCGCCCGACGGGAGAGCCGCAGCGCCACGTCACAGCCCCACCCGCACCCGACCGACGATCAACGCCACCATGATCGCCGAACGCGTGCGACCAGGCCACCCCGAACCGCTCCCCGCACCGGACCGCCGATCACGGCCCCCGACTTCCACAACCGCAGCGCCGCACCACAACCCCACCCGCACACGTCCGACGGCCAGCGCAACCATGATCGTCGAAGTCGTGCAGTCAGCGCGCCCCGCACCGCCACAGCCGCACAGAACCGCCGATCAACGCCGCCAAGATCATCGAACGCGTGCACTCACGCGCCCCGCAGCACCATGCCCGCACCGGCTCGCCGATTACGTCCCCCGGACTTCCACCACCGCGGCACCACGGCACGCTCCGACGCACCCGACAGCGATCACGACGGCCATGATCGGCAAACGCGTGCAGCCAGGGCGACGCGCACCGCCATAGCCGCACGGAACCGCCGATCACGGCCTCCGGACCGCCACGACCGCAGCGCCCACACCACAACCCCACCCGGCACGCGTCCCACGGCCAGCGCCACCATGATCGTCGAACGCGTGCAGTCAGCGCGCCCCGCGCCGCCCCAGCCGCACGGAACCGCCGATCAACGCCGGCAACATCGCCGACCGCGTGCGGCCAGGGCGCGCCGACTCGCCCTCCCCGCACCGGACCTCCGATCACGGCCCCGGACCGCCACCACCGCGGCACCACGGCACGCTCCAGACGCACCCGACAGCGATCAGGACGGCCATGATCGTCGAACGCGTGCCGTCAGCGCGCCCCGCACCGCCCCACTCGCACCGAACCGCCGATCAAGAAAGCCAAGATCGCCGAACACGTGCAGTCAGGCACCCCGACTCGCCGTCCCCGCCCCGGACCGCCGATCACGACCCTCGAACCGCCACGGCCGCAGCGCACCTCACAACCCCGCCCGCACACTCCGACGACCAGCACCACCATGATCGTCGACCGCGTGCAGCCAGGGCGCCCCGCACCGCCACAGCCGCACCGAACCCGCGATCACGACCCCTGCAGACCCGCCAGGAAGCGCTGGGCGACACCGACCGCCGGGCCGGAGGAGCCGCCGTCGACAACCAGCACGGCGAAGGCGAGGTCGCCGCGGTAGCCCACGAACCACCCGTGCGCCCGGTTCGTCCCGTTCTGGCTGTACTCGGCGGTGCCGGTCTTGCCGTACACCTCGCCGGACCCGCGCAGCCCGGTGGCGGTGCCCTCCGTGACGACCTGCCGCATCATCGGGCGCAGCTGGTCGAGCGCGGCCGCGTCCGGCTGCGTCGCGGCGGTGACCGTGGCCGTGGGCCGGTCGCGGATCAGCTGCGGGACGACCGGGGCGCCGTGCGCGACCGTCGCCGCCACCAGGGCCATGCCGAAGGGCGTGGCGACGACCAGGCCCTGGCCGAAGCCGTCCTCGGCGCGCTGGACGAGGTCGTCGGCCGGCGGGACGTCACCGGTCACCGTGGTGAGCCCGGGCACCGTGTAGTCCGCCCCGAAGCCGAGCTGCAGCCCGGCGGTGGGCAGCGCGTCGGGGGCGAGCCGGGAGGCGAGGGTCGCGAAGGTCGTGTTGCAGGAGCGGGCGAAGGCCTGCTGCAGCGGTACGGTGCCCAGCACGAACTCGTCCTCGTTCGGCACCACACGGCCGCCGATCGACGTCGTGCCGGGGCAGGGCTCCGGCGTCGTCGACGTGACGCCGAGGTTCTGCAGCGCCGCGTTCGCCGTCACGATCTTGAACGTGGAGCCCGGCGGGTACCGGCCGGTGAACGAGATCGCCCCGGCCTGGTCGGCGGCGGCGTTCTGGGCCGCCGCGAGGACGTCGCCGGTCGACGGCTGGACCGCCACGATCGCGACCTGCTGCGGCAGCGTGTCCGCGGCGTCCTCGGCGGCGGCCTGGATCGTGCGGTCCAGGCTGACCTGCGCGGTGGTGCCGGGCGTGACGGGCTGCTCGGTCAGCGTCTTCTGCGTGGCCCCGGTGCTGTCGACGGCGTCGACGGACCAGCCGTCCTTCCCGTTGACCTGGGCTGCGACCTCGGTCCGCACGCCGGGCAGCACCTGGGAGGCGAAGTCGGCGTCGGGCGCCAGCAGCCGCGACGACGAGGTGAACCGCACCCCGGGGAGGTCGTAGATCTCCCCGCGGACGGTCTGGTAGTCGGTCTCGCGCAGCACCGCGACGGTGTAGGCCTGACCGTCCGGCGTGCGCGCCGCGCCGTCGGTGATCGACTGCTGGGTGATCTCGCGGTCGATCGGGCCCAGCGCCCGGGCGAGCGTGCCGGTGACGGCGTTGAGGTCTCCGGTCGCCTTGCGGTCCAACAGGATCGTGACGACGGCCGTCGGCGCGAGCAGGGGCGTGCCGGTGCGGTCGGTCACCGGGGCCGGGTCCGGGCTGGTGGTGCGCAGCGCGAGGGTCTGCCCCGTCTGCAGGTCCGGGTGCACCGCCCCGGGCACCCAGTGGATGCGCCAGCCGGTCTCCGCGTCCGGGGCGGGCTGCAGGTCCAGTTGGGCGAGGTAGCTCCAGCGCCGGTCCTGCCCGAGGTCCCAGGTGACGTTCACCGAGGCCGACGACCGCTGGCCCGCCGTGCGGACCTGCGCCACCTCGGCGGTGATCGCGGCCGGTCTCAGCGCGGTGCGGACCGAGCCGAGGAGCTCGCGGGCGACCGCGGCGTCGTCGGTCTGTGCGGCGGCCCCGGCGTCGTCGCCCCCGGCCCAGGCCTGCACGTACGCGTCGACGGTGTCCTGCGGGCCGCTGTCGCCGAACAGGCCGCACCCGGCCGTCGCGAGCACCGTCACCAGGGCGAGCAGGAGGGCCGGGATCCGGGCGGGACGGGGCACCGGACGAGTATGCATTATGGCTCCATAACGCGATTTCGGAGCCCACCTGGCGCCATTATGGTTCCATAATGCGCACAGAAGACCGCCGAAAGCGCATTATGGTTCCACAATGCGCTAGAAGAGGACGGTCGCGAAGCTCGCGACCTGCGTGAACCCGATCCGGTCGTAGGTGCGGCGGGCGGGCGTGTTGAAGCCGTTGACGTAGAGGCTGGAGATCCGGCCGAGCGCGGTGAGCCGCTCGACGACGGCCGCGGTCCCGACCGTGCCGAGGCCCTCGCCGCGGCGCGCCGGGTGCACCCACACGCCCTGGATCTGCCCGACCCGCGCGGACATCGCGCCTATCTCGGCCTTGAACACGACCTCGCCGTTCTCGTCGAAGCGGGCGAACGCCCGGCCGGCGGAGATCAGCTCGGAGACCCGCGCGCGGTAGCCCGCGCCGCCGTCGCCGGCCCGGGGGTCGACGCCGACCTCCTCGGTGAACATCGCGATCGCGGCCGGCAGGTACCGGTCGATCTCCTCCGGCCGCACGGGGCGGACCTGCGGGTCCGGCGCGATCCGCGGCGGGCCGGCCAGGACCATCAGCGGCTGGTCGGCGCGCACCTCGCGGGCGGGCGCCCAGTTCGGGGCGAGCTCCTCCCACAGCGGCAGGACGAGCTCGGCGCGCCCGACGAGCGACGAGCAGGAGCGGCCGTGCCGGCGGGCGCGGTCGGCGAAGGCGCGGATGGCCCCGCGCTGCCCGCGCAGCGGGACGAGGTTGGCACCGGAGAAGCAGAGGCCCTCGAGCCGGGAGCCCGACGCCCAGATCTCGCCGCCGAGCCGCCAGGGGTCGAGCCCGGCCGCCTCGACCCGCGCCGCGACCATGCACGACGCCACCGGGTCGGCCTCCAGGGCAGCGCGGACGCCCCCGCGGTCCCGATCATCGAGCAACCGAGCCCCGGCGACCCTCAGCACCCCTCTACGGTGCCACACGCGGGGCGTGCTGCCTACGCCAGGATCACCGGTCCGATCACCGGCGCGGTCACCGCCGCTCCGCAGGACGTTCATCCGGCGCTCACCCCACGGTCACCGACGGCTCGCCGGCGCCCTCCTCCATCGTCTCGGCGATCTTCATCGCCTCCTCGATCAGGGTCTCGACGATCGCGTGCTCGGGCACGGTCTTGATGACCTCGCCCTTGACGAAGATCTGGCCCTTGCCGTTGCCGGACGCCACGCCGAGGTCGGCCTCGCGGGCCTCGCCCGGACCGTTGACCACGCAGCCCATGACGGCGACGCGCAGCGGCACCTCCATGCCGGTGAGCCCGGCGGTGACCTCGTCGGCCAGCTTGTAGACGTCCACCTGGGCGCGCCCGCACGAGGGGCAGGAGACGATCTCCAGGCGGCGCGGCTTGAGGTTCAGCGACTCGAGGATCTGCCGGCCGACCTTGACCTCCTGCACCGGCGGGGCCGAGAGCGACACCCGGATGGTGTCGCCGATGCCCCGCGAGAGCAGCGCGCCGAACGCGACGGCCGACTTGATCGTGCCCTGGAACTCCGGCCCGGCCTCGGTGACGCCGAGGTGCAGCGGGTAGTCGCACTGCTCGGCCAGCAGCTCGTAGGCCCGGACCATGACGACCGGGTCGTTGTGCTTGACCGAGATCTTGATGTCGTGGAAGTCGTGCTCGGCGAACAGGCTCGCCTCCCACATCGCCGACTCGGCCAGCGCCTCCGGGGTGGCCTTGCCGTACTTCTGCAGCAGCCGCTTGTCCAGCGAGCCCGCGTTGACGCCGATCCGGATCGGGGTGCCGTGGTCCTTGGCGGCCCTGGCGATCTCCTTGACCTGGTCGTCGAACTTCCGGATGTTGCCCGGGTTCACGCGCACGGCCGCGCAGCCGGCCTCGATCGCGGCGAAGACGTACTTCGGCTGGAAGTGGATGTCCGCGATCACCGGGATCTGCGCCTTGCGGGCGATCGCGGGCAGCGCGTCGGCGTCGTCCTGGCTCGGGCAGGCGACGCGCACGATGTCGCAGCCCGTGGCGGTCAGCTCGGCGATCTGCTGCAGGGTGGAGTTGACGTCGGAGGTCAGGGTGGTGGTCATCGACTGCACCGAGATGGGGTGCTCGCTGCCGACCCCGACCGTCCCGACCATCAGCTGCCGCGTCGGACGGCGCGGCGCCAGGGTGGGAGCGGGGGTCGAGGGCATGCCCAGGGAGACGCTCACGACCCCCAGTATGCGCCTGTCCGGGGCGCGGATCGCTGTGACCCGGGTCCGTCACCCGTTGTTCAACTCTGGGCGTCGACCGCCGCGGTCAGCAGCGACGTCAAGCTCGGGTTCACCGCCAACAGGTCCGTCGGCACGATGCCCAGCTCGTGGGGCTCCCCCGTAGGCAGGTGCACGGCGTACCGCGCGCTGGACCCCTCGGCGAGGACGAGGTGCTCGTCCAGCCCGCCGGGTTCGCGGACCGCCTGGTTGTGCTCCACGAGCCCGCCGGTGCCGAACACCCGCAGGCCGTTCGCCTCGAACCCGTCCGTCGCGCGCAGCAGCCACAGGAACGCCCGCGGCGGCGCGGCCCCGAACAGCGCGATGCACTCCGCGGCGAGGGTCACGACCTCGGCCTCGGACGCGCCGGGGCGCAGCGACTCCCCGCACTCGACGGCCAGCGCCTGCAGCCGCGCCAGGATCACGTCCGGCCCTGGTTCTCCTGGGCGTCCTGCAGGGTCGACGAGTGCGGCAGCCAGGTGGCCAGCTCGACCGGCCAGCCGTCCGCCTCCAGCACCCGGACGACGGCGGGGTCGTCGTCGATCACCGACGCGATCTCGCGGCGGTCGGAGAGCAGGCGCAGGACCTCGCGCTTCATCATCCGGGCCGGCCGGTAGTCGTCGTCCTCCCGCATGAAGAGCGGGCCGGTGGGCAGACCGTGCTCGGCGAGCCAGCGCTCGGTGAGCCGCCGGTTCCGCTCCGGCCGCCCGGTGAGGTAGACGACGTCGTGGGAGGACTGGGCGGCCCGCAGCCGGTCCGCACCCTCCTCGAGCAGCGGGTCGACGTCCGCCGCCGCGAAGAACCGCTCCCAGCGCTGCGGCCGGGCGCGCAGGTGGTGCAGGCGGTGCGTGACGTCGGCCAGGACGCCGTCGATGTCGAAGACGGCCAGAGGGCGGGCTCCGTTCCGGGTCACAGCACGATCACCGGCCCAGTATCGCCGGTGATCGTGATCTCAGCTCAGCCGGACCGGGTTGATGACGTCCGCCACGAACACCAGCGCGCTCCAGCCGATGAAGATCAGCGCGACGGTCATGGCCACCGGCATGAGCTTGGCCGCGTCGACCGGTCCGGGGTCGGGCTTGCCGCGCAGCATCGCCAGCCGCCGCCGGATCGCCTCCCAGATGGCCGGGAAGATCTGGCCGCCGTCGAGCGGCGGGATCGGCAGCAGGTTGAACAGGAACAGCGAGATGTTGACCAGCGCCAGCAGCGACAGGAACGCGGAGATCTCCTGGCCCGGCGGGGCGTCGCTGGCGAGGATCTGACCGCCGATGCGGGAGGCGCCCACGATCCCGACCGGCGAGTCCTGGTCGCGCTCCTCGCCGAGGAAGACCGCGCCGAACAGGTTCGGCACGCGCTGCGGCATCTCGACGAGCTTCTGCCCGACCTGGCCCACGATGTCGACCATCGTGGTGCCGACGGCGTCGATCCCCTGGCGCTGGACCTCGCGCAACGGCGAGAGGCCGAGGAAGCTGGCCTGTTCGGTCCGCTGCGGGTCGTCGAGGTCCGGCAGCTCGGTGGTGATCAGCGTCGGGGTGAGCGTGACCTGCTGCCCGCCCCGGTCGACGACGACGGTGACGGTGCCGCTCGCCCTCCGGATGGCGGCCTGCAGGTCCTCCCACCGCTCGAACGGCCGCCCGTCGAACGACACGATCCGGTCGCCGGCCTGGAAGCCCGCGGCCGCGGCCGGGGTGAGCGGCGCGTCGGGCGGGCAGGTGTCGGTCTGCGTGGCCGTGGCGGGCAGGACGCACTGGCTGACCGTGCTCACGGTGAGCGTGGAGGTCATCTGCCCGAAGCCCATCAGCACGATTGCGAACAGCACGACCGCGAGGATCAGGTTCATGATCGGCCCGGCGGCCATCACGATGATCCGCTTCCACGGGCGGCGGGTGTAGAACTGCCGGTCCGCGTCCTCCGGCCCGACGTCGGCCATCGAGGCCTGCCGGGCGTCGTCGATCAGGCCCTGGAACGGGCCGGTGCGCCGGCTGCGCCCGTACACCTCGCCCTTGGCGGGCGGGAGCATGCCGATCATCCGGACGTAGCCGCCGAGCGGGACGGCCTTCACGCCGAACTCGGTCTCGCCGACCTTCCGCGACCAGACGGTCTTCCCGAAGCCCACGAAGAACTCGGGGACCTTGATGCCGAACCACTTCGCCGTGGCGAAGTGGCCGAGCTCGTGCCAGGCGACCGAGAAGAGGATGCCCAGGAAGAAGACGACGATCCCGACGATCGTCCACACAATGGTCATTCCGCCTCCGCGGGAAGCACTACGTGGGCGGGGGTCACCGCACCCGCTCCTGCGCGTGGGCCCGCGCCCACTCCTCTGCCGCCAGGACGTCCGCCACGGTAGCGGGGTCGCCCGACCAGGCGTCGGCGGCCGCCAGCACGCGCTCGAGCTCGTCGGTGATGGCGGTGTAGCCGATCCGCCCGGCCACGAACGCCGCCACCAGCTCCTCGTTGGCCGCGTTGAACACCGCGGGCAGGCACCCGCCGGTCTCCCCCGCCGCGCGGGCCAGCCGGACGCCCGGGAAGGCCTCGTGGTCGAGCGGCTCGAAGGTCCAGCTCTGCGCGGTGTCCCAGGTGCACTGCGGGGCCGCGCCGGGCACCCGGTCCGGCCAGCCGAGCGCGAGCGCGATCGGCAGCCGCATGTCCGGCGGGCTGGCCTGGGCGATCGTGGCGCCGTCGGCGAACGTGACCATGGAGTGCACGATCGACTGCGGGTGCACCACGACGTCGATCCGGTCGTAGGGCACGTCGAAGAGCAGGTGCGCCTCGATCAGCTCCAGGCCCTTGTTGACGAGCGTGGCCGAGTTGATCGTGACGACCGGGCCCATGTCCCAGGTCGGGTGCTTGAGGGCGTCCTCGACGGACACGTGCTCGAGATCGCGGCGCGGCCGCCCGCGGAACGGCCCGCCCGACGCCGTGAGCACCAGCCGGGCGACCTCCTCCCGGCTGCCCCCGCGCAGGCACTGCGCCAGCGCGGAGTGCTCGGAGTCGACCGGCACGAGCTGCCCGGGACCTCCGTTCTCCCGAGCCGCGTCGAGCACCAGCGGCCCGCCCGCGACCAGCGACTCCTTGTTGGCCAGCGCGAGCACCGCGCCCGAGCGCAGGGCCGAGAGGGTGGGCCCGAGGCCACGCGATCCGGTGATGCCGTTGAGCACGACGTCGACCGGGGTGGACTCCACCAGCTCGGCGGCCGCGCCCGGCCCGTCGAGCACCTCGACGCCGGGGACCTCCTCGCGCAGCCGGGCCGCGGCGGCCGGGTCGGCCACGGCGACGCGGCCCACCCCGGTGGCCTTGACCTGCGACGCGAGCAGCCCGACGTCGCCGCCGCCGGCAGCGAGGCCGGCCACGGTGAACCGGCCGGCCGCCTTGTCGACGACCTCCAGGGCCTGGGTCCCGATCGAGCCGGTCGAGCCCAGGACCAGCACCGACCGCGGGGGGTTCGCGTTCATCACCGCCCATCATCCCCGGCGCGGTGTTGTGCGACGATGAGGCCCGCACGACACGTGCCCACGCGGACACAGGAGGAACTCATGGCGAGCAGCTCCCGCGAGCTGGCGAAGGTCGACCCCGCGGACGAGCCCTCGGCCGAGTGGGGCTGGCACGGCACCTTCCCGAAGGCCATCCCGACGGCCGGTGTCGTCGTGGCGATCCTGCTGTGCCTGATCCTCATCGGCCACCACGCGAGCTGGACGGAGATCCTCTACGCCGTCGTGCCCGCCGTGGTGATCCTGCTGGCCGTGATCGTCGGGACCCTCCGCAAGCGCAACGACTGGCGGCGCTGAGCCACCGGCCGGTCCGGTGGCGGGGGACGCGGTCGAGCTGGAGGTCGGGGACCGCACGGTCCGGCTCTCCAGTCCCGAGCGCGTGTACTTCGCCGCCCGGGGCGAGACCAAGCTGGACCTCGCCCGCTACTACATCGCCGTCGGGGACGGGATCGTCCGCGCCCTGCGCGAGCGGCCCTGCATGCTGCACCGCTTCCCCACCGGCACCGACGGCGAGAAGGTGCACCAGAAGCGCCTGCCGCGCGGGGCCCCGGACTGGGTGCGCACCGTGCGCGTGCACTTCCCGCGCTACAACCGGCACGCGGACGAGCTGTGCGTGACGCATCCCGCGGACGTCGTGTGGGCCGTGCAGATGTCGACCGTCGAGTTCCACCCCTGGAACTCCCGCGCCGCCGACACCGAGTCGCCGGACGAGTGGCGCATCGACCTGGACCCGATGCCCGATGCGTCGTACGCCGACGTCCGGCGGGTCGCGCACGTCGCCCGCGAGGTGCTCGACGAGCTGGGGGCCACGGGCTACCCCAAGACGTCGGGCGGCAAGGGGATGCACGTCTACGTGCGGATCCCGCCGGAGCACGGGTTCGCCGAGGTGCGCCGGGCCGCGCACGCCTTCGCCCGCGAGGTGGAGCGGCGCTGCTCGATCGTCGACCTGAGCTGGTGGCGCAAGGACCGCGACCCCAAGTCGATCTTCGTCGACTACAACCAGAACGCCCGCGACCACACCATCGCCTCGGCGTACTCGGTGCGCGGCACCCCGGAGGGCCGGGTGTCCACCCCGATCCGGTGGGACGAGATCGACTCGGCCGAGCCCGGGGACTTCACCATCGCCACCGTCCCGGCCCGGTTCGCCGAGCTCGGGGACCTGCACGCCGGCATCGACGACGACCCCTTCCGCATCGAGCCGCTGCTGGAGTGGGCTGACCGGGACGCGCGGGACTCGGGGACGGACGTGCCGGACCTCGACGACCTGTGAGCGGCGACTGCCCCGGGAGGGGCACGTGCCACGCACGACCCCGGATGACCTGCGGAGTCAGAAGGCCGCCGCCCGCAGCCGCGCGAACTCCTCGGTGAGCGTGGCGCGCGACCAGTGGGCGTTGAGGCCGCTGGGGTTGGGCAGCACCCAGATCCGCGTGCCGCCGAGCGTGGGCTCCTGCGCCCCGACGAGGGCGCCGCGGTCGGCGAAGGCCGTGCGGTAGGCCCCCAGCCCGACGACGGCGAGCCAGGTCGGGCGCAGCCGCTCCACCAGCGCGCGCAGCACCTCGCCGCCCTCGAGCAGCTCGGCGTCCGTCAGCTCGTCCGCCCGGGCGGTCGGCCGGGCGGCCATGTTGGTGATGCCGAGGCCCCAGCCCGGCAGCTCCCCCTGCTCGTCCGGGCGCAGCCGCCGGGGCGTGAACCCGGCGTCGTGCAGCACCGGCCAGAAGCGGTTGCCGGGCCGGGCGAAGTGGTGCCCGGTGGCGGCCGAGACGAGGCCGGGGTTGATGCCGCAGAAGAGCACCCGCAGGGCCGGATCGTCCGGGCCCGGCAGGACGTCCGGGAGCAGGCGCTCCCGTGCGGCCTCCAGTTCGGCCGCGGTCGGCATCGCCATGGGCTCATCATCGCCGCAGGCGGGGGGGCGCGCACCTGGACCCGGGAGGAAGGGCCCGTTCGGGCGGTCCGACCGGTCAGGAGAGGTTGCGGGCGATGCGCTGCAGGACCGCGATCGTGGCGCGGTACTCGTCGTCGCCGATGCCGTCGGTGATGCGCGCGCGGTGGTCGCGGACGGCGGCGACCAACCGGCCGCGGGCGGCGGCGCCCGCGGGGGTGATCGTGACGCGTCCGGCCGCCTCCTGCACCCAGCCCTTGGCCCGCAGCTGGTCGAGGACCATGCGGATCTCGGGTCCGGTGCCCCGGAAGGGCGCCAGGGACGCGTCGAGCGCGGCGGCGGTGTCGGCGCCGCCGGCGATCGCGTTGAGCGTCTGCCAGTGGCGGCGGCCGATCCCCTCGCCGGCGAGGGTGCGGTCGAGCGACGACTCGATCAGCCGGTCGACGTGTTTGAGCCACCAGCCGATCGGCTTGTCGGCCGAGTGGTCGCAGCCGGGCCCGTGCACGTGTCCGGGCCGGTCGTGGGCGGTGTCCACGGGATCAAGGATGCCCTCTCCCTGCCCGGCTGACCAGCGGCGACGCCGGGACGCGCCGGTCAGCCGCTCGCCAGCACCTCGGCGAGGTCGAAGGAGACGGGCCGCTCGAGCTGCTCGTAGGTGCACGACTCCGGCTCCCGGTCGGGCCGCCAGCGGACGAACTGGGCGGTGTGCCGGAAGCGCGCGCCCTCCATGTAGTCGTAGCGGACCTCGACGACCCGCTCGGGCCGCAGCGGGGTGAACGACAGGTCCTTGCCCGCGTTCCACCGGCTGGTCTCGTTCTTGCGCGGGGTCCGCTCCCCGTCCAGGTGCGCCGCCCAGTTCCAGGGGTGCCCCTCGAACTCCGTGACCAGCGGCTGGAGCTCGGTGAACAGCGACCTCCGGGTCGCCATCGGGAACGCCCCGACCACGCCGACGGACGCGAGCACGCCCCGGTCGTCGAACAGCCCGAGCAGGAGCGATCCGATCGCGTCGGGCCCGGACTTGTGCACCCGGTAGCCGGCGACCACGCAGTCGCAGGTGCGCTCGTGCTTGATCTTGGTCATCACCCGCTTGTCGGGCTGGTAGGTCTGGTCGGGCTTCTTGGCGATCAGCCCGTCGAGCCCCGCGCCCTCGAACTGCTCGAACCAGCGGCGCGCCTCGTCCGTGTCGCGGGTCAGCGGGGTGAGGTGGACCGGCGGCTGCGCCTTCGCGAGCACCTCCTCCAGCCGGGCGCGCCGCACCTCGAAAGGCTCCTCGGTGAGGTCCTCGTCGCCGATCGCGAGCAGGTCGAACGCGATGAAACGTGCCGGGGTCTGCTCGGACAGCAGCTTCACCCGGCTCGCCGCGGGGTGGACGCGCTGCTGGAGGGCCTCGAAGTCCAGCGTGTTGCGCCCGGTGTCGGCCACGACGATCTCGCCGTCGATCACCGCACGCTCCGGGAAGTTGGCCAGCACCGCCTCGACGACCTCGGGGAAGTACCGGGTCATGGGCCGCTCGTTGCGGCTGCCGATCTCGACCTCGTCGCCGTCGCGGAAGACGATCGACCGGAAGCCGTCCCACTTCGGCTCGTACAGCTGACCGGGCGGGATGTCCTTGACGGGCTTGGCCAGCATCGGCGCGACGGGCGGCATCACGGGCAGGTCCACACGGTCCAGTGTGTCGTGCGGCGGGGTCGGAGGCGAGCGGACTCCCTCCGAGGTGTTCCCGCAGCTCACCCGCGGTCGTGCGGGGCAGTTACCCCCTGGGGCCGGTTGCCGCTCACGGGCAGCCGCAGGAGTCGCGGTGCACGAACCGGGGGATGAGCCGGGTGGTCACGGGCTCGGCGGCGGGGTCGGCCATGCGGCGCAGCAGCAGCCGCACCGCCTCCCGCCCCATCTCCGCGAAGGGCTGCGCGACGACGGTGAGCCGCGGGGCGAAGAGGTCGGCCCAGGGGAAGTCGTCGAAGCAGGCCAGCGCGACGTCTCGCGGCACGTCGACCCCCGCCTCCCGGAAGGCCTGCATCGCCCCGATCGTCATCGAGTTGTTGCCGGTGATCACCGCCGTGGGCGGGTGGGCCTTGGCGAGCAGGGCGTGCACGGCGACGCGGGCCGGCTCCTCGGCCGAGTGCCCGTCGACCAGCAGCTCCGGATCCCGGTCGAGGCCCGCGCGGCGCAGCCCGAGCCGGTAGCCCTCGATCCGCTCGACCGTCGTCTGCAGCCCGGGGTGGCCCGCGACCAGCGCCACCCGGGTGTGCCCGCGCCCGGCGAGGTGGGCGACCAGGCCCGCGACCGCCTCGACGTTCTCGCTGCCGACCTGGTCCATCCGGTCGTCGATCAGCCGGTCGACGAGCACCGTCGGGACGCCGCGGGCGGCCAGGTACTCCAGCGCCGCGCCCGGCCGGGCGGAGGGCGCGAACAGCACGCCGTCGACCCGCCGGGCGTGCAGCCGCCGGATCACGGTGTCCTCGTAGTCCGGGTCCTCGTGCGGGTCGACGAGCAGCAGCGTGTAGCCCTGCCGCGCGGCCTCGGCCTCGATGGCGTGGATCAGCTCGCCCAGGAACGGGTTGGAGATCGCCGACAGCGCGAGGCCGATCGTGGTGGTGCGGGCGGTGGCGAGCGACTGCGCCACGGAGTTGGGGGTGTAGTCCGCGGCGCGGACGGCGTCGAGCACCAGGGCCCGCGTCTCGGGGCGGACGGCGCGGGTCCCGTTGAGGACGTGCGACACCGTCGCGATCGACACCCCGGCCAGCCGCGCCACGTCGGCCATCGTCGCCACGCGCACCTCCCGCTCCACCGGCCCCCGGGCCCGCTTGCGGCCCACGCGACGTGAGCCGCGTCACCCGATGCATGGAACCATATGACGTAAGCGGTTGCGCAAGCGCTTAACTTCCCCTTACCGTGCTTTCCGTCGTGACATGGAACACGTCCGGTGCGGGGTCTGCTCGACGGGGAGCCCGCGAAGACAGTCGGTCCCACCGCGGTCCACCGGGACGGCCCCACGGGCCGTCCGCCGCGACGGGGCGGACGACGGCGACCGATCAGGAGGGCATCGTGGCCCCACCCCACAGGAGATCCGACCGACCGCCCCGTCGCACCCCGGGCCGTCTCCGGCTCGCCCGGTCGGGGCCCCTCGCCCTGCTCGCCGCACTCGCGCTCGCCCTCTCCGGCTGCGCGGGCGCCGGTGACCTCGGCGGCGGGGGCGACGGCCAGCGCACGATCACGATCGCGATCGTGTCCAACCCGCAGATGCAGGACGCCATCCAGCTCTCGCCGCAGTTCGAGGCCGAGAACCCCGGCATCCGGCTGAAGTTCGTGAGCCTGTCGGAGAACGAGGCCCGCGCCAAGATCACGGCGTCGGTCGCGACCAGCGGCGGTGAGTTCGACGCGGTCATGATCTCGAACTACGAGACGCCGCAGTGGGCCGCCAACGGCTGGCTCGTCGACCTCGACCCGCTGATGGCCCGCAGCCCGGGCTACGACGAGGACGACTTCATCCCCGCCGTCCGCGGAGCCCTCTCCGGCCCCGACGGGCACATGTACTCCGTGCCGTTCTACGGCGAGTCGTCCTTCCTGATGTACCGCAAGGACCTCTTCGAGCAGGCCGGGATCACCATGCCGGCGCAGCCGACGTGGCAGGACATCGCTGCCGCGGCCCAGAAGCTGGACAACCCGGACACGGGCATGTCGGGGATCTGCCTGCGCGGCAAGCCCGGCTGGGGTGAGGTCATGGCGCCGTTCGACACCGTCGCCAACACCTTCGGCGCCCGCTGGTACGACCCGCAGTGGAACGCCCAGCTCACCTCGCCGCAGTTCCGCCAGGCCGCGAACTTCTACGTCGACCTGGTCCGCCAGTACGGCGAACCCGGCGCCGCGACCAGCGGGTTCAGCGAGTGCGGCACGCAGTTCAGCCAGGGCAACGCAGCCATGTGGTACGACGCCACGGTCGCCGCGGGCATCGTCGAGAACCCGGAGGAGAGCCGGGTCGCCGGCAAGGTCGGCTACGCGCCGGCCCCGATCGTGGAGAAGCCCGACGCGGGCTGGCTCTACGCCTGGTCGCTCGCCATCCCGAAGACCTCGGACGAGAAGGGCAGCACCGAGGACACCTGGAAGTTCCTGTCCTGGATGACGAGCAAGGAGTACGGGGCCATGGTCGGCCAGCAGCTCGGGTGGGAGCACGTGCCGCCGGGGGCCCGGCAGTCGACCTACCAGATCCCGGAGTACGTCGAGGCGTCGAAGGCCTACGCGCAGCAGACGCTCGACGCCATCGCGACGGCCGACCAGAAGAATCCGACCGTCGAGCCGGTGCCCTACACCGGCATCCAGTTCCTCGCGATCCCCGAGTTCCAGGACCTGGGGACGCGGGTCAGCCAGCAGCTGTCGGCGGCCATCGCCGGCCAGCAGACGGCCGACGAGGCGCTCGACCAGGCCCAGGTCTACGCCGAGACCGTCGGCGAGTCCTACCAGCGACAGGGGGCCGGACAATGACCGTCACCGCCGAACGGCCCGCGGAGCTCACGCCCCGCCGACCGGACCGCGGACCGGGATCGCGGGCCGACGGGTGGATCCGCCGTGCCCCGCTGCTGCCGGCGCTGGTCTTCACGATCATCGTCACGCAGCTGCCGTTCCTGTTCACGATCTACTACTCGCTGCAGTCCTGGAACCTGGTGCGTCCGGGCAGCCGGCAGTTCGTGGGCCTGGACAACTACATCCTGGTGTTCACGGACAGCCAGTTCCGCCAGGTCGCCCTCAACACGGTGCTGCTCACCGCGGGCGCCGTGCTGTTCTCGCTGCTCCTGGGCCTGCTGTTCGCCCTGCTCCTGGACCGGGCCTTCTTCGGCCGGGGGTTCATCCGCACGCTGCTGATCACGCCGTTCCTCATCACGCCGGTCGCGGCCGCGCTGCTGTGGAAGACGGTCCTGTTCGACCCGACCTACGGCCTCATCAACTTCGTGCTCTCGCCCTTCGGCGCGGGCGACACGGACTGGATCTCGACGTTCCCGCTGACCTCGGTGATGATCGCCCTGGTCTGGCAGTGGACGCCGTTCATGATGCTGCTGATCCTCGCGGGCCTGCAGAGCCAGCCGCACGACGTGCTGGAGGCGGCCCGGGTGGACGGCGCCAACGCCTGGGGCGTCTTCCGCGAGGTGACGATCCCGCACCTGCGCCGGTTCATCGAGCTGGGCATCGTGCTCGGCGCGATCTACCTCATCAACACGTTCGACGCCATCTACATGATGACCCAGGGCGGCCCGGGCACCGCCAGCGCGAACCTGCCCTTCTACATCTACCAGCGCGCGTTCCTGGGCTTCGACATCGGACAGTCCGCCGCGATGGGCGTGGTCGTCGTGGTCGCCACGATCATCGTCGCCACGTTCGCCCTGCGGTTGATCTTCCGCAGCTTCTCCGGAGGAGAGGAGACGTGATGGCCGCCCCCACCGCCGAACGCGCGCCCGCCGCGCGCACCGAGCAGCTCGCCCCCGCGAAGAAGGGGCGGGTCGGCTCGACCCTGCTGGCCGTGCTGGCCTGGATCGTCGGCATCGGGTTCTTCTTCCCGATCCTCTGGATGGTCCTCACGGCCTTCAAGCAGGAGACCGACGCCTACACGTCGCCGCCGACGCTGTTCTTCACGCCGACGCTGGACCAGTTCCGCGCGGTGTTCGACGCCGGCATCGGCCCGTACCTGCTCAACTCGCTGTTCGCCACGGTCGTCTCGACGATCCTGGTGCTGGCGCTGGCCACGCCCGCGGCCTACGCGGTGTCGCTGCGCCCGGTGAAGAAGGTCCAGGACGTCCTGTTCTTCTTCATCTCCACGAAGATGCTCCCGGTCGTGGCGGCGATCGTGCCGATCTACGTCGTCGTCAACAACCTCGGGATGCTCGACAACATCTGGACGCTGATCATCCTCTACACGGCCATGAACCTGCCGATCGCCGTGTGGATGATGCGGTCGTTCTTCCAGGAGGTCCCGAAGGAGCTCCTGGAGGCGGCGAGCATGGACGGGGCCTCGCTCGCGCGATCGCTGCGCGAGGTCGTGCTCCCGGTCATCTCCCCCGGCATGGCGGCCACCGCACTGATCTGCGTGATCTTCGCGTGGAACGAGTTCTTCTTCGCCGTCAACCTCACGGCCGCGCGGGCCGCGACGGTGCCGGTGTTCCTCGTCGGGTTCATCACCTCCGAGGGGCTGTACTTCGCCAAGCTGTGCGCCGCGGCCACCCTGGCCGCGCTGCCCGTCGTCATCGCCGGGTGGATCGCCCAGAACAAGCTCGTCCAGGGCCTCTCCTTCGGAGCCGTGAAGTGACCGGGGCCAGTCCAGTGAAGGAGGCCCGTCGTGGCTGAAGTCGTGTTCGACCAGGCGTCCCGGATCTACACGGCCGGGGCCAAGCCCGCCGTCAACCGGCTGGACCTGGAGATCGAGGACGGCGAGTTCGTCGTCCTCGTGGGTCCGTCCGGTTCCGGCAAGTCCACCGCCCTGCGCATGCTCGCCGGCCTCGAGGAGATCGACGGCGGTCAGATCCGGATCGGCGGCCGGAACATGGTCGGGGTGCCGTCGCGGGACCGGGACATCGCCATGGTGTTCCAGAACTACGCGCTGTACCCGAACAAGACCGTCGGCGAGAACATGGCGTTCCCGCTGAAGATGCGGGGGGTGCCCAAGGAGGAGCGGGCCTCGAAGGTGCGCGCGGCCGCGGACATCCTCGGGCTGTCGGAGTACCTCGACCGCAAGCCGCGGGCGCTGTCCGGCGGCCAGCGGCAGCGCGTCGCGATGGGGCGCGCGATCGTCCGGGAGCCGCAGGTCTTCCTCATGGACGAGCCGCTGTCCAACCTCGACGCGAAGATGCGGGTGGCCACCCGCACGGAGATCGCGGCGATGCAGCGGCGGCTCGGCGTCACCACCGTCTACGTCACCCACGACCAGGTCGAGGCGATGACGATGGGCGACCGGGTGGCGCTGCTCAAGGACGGGCAGCTGCAGCAGTTCGCCACGCCCGCGGAGCTCTACGACCAGCCGGCCAACGCCTTCGTGGCCGGGTTCATCGGCTCGCCGGCGATGAACCTGTTCACGCTGCCGGTGACCGACGACGGCGTGCGGATGGGGTCCTCGGACCTGGCGCTCCCGCGGGCCCTGCGGTCCCGCATCTCCGAGGCCGGGCTGTCGACCGTGCAGCTCGGCATCCGCCCGGAGCAGTGGAGCGTCGGGGCCGACGGGGACGGGTCCGGGTCCGGGATCAAGGCCCAGGTCGACGTCGTCGAGGAGCTGGGGAGCGAGGCGTTCCTCTACGCCCACCTCGACGACGGCGAGCAGACCCCGGTCGTCGTCCGGAGCAGCGGGCGGTCCGGGGCGCGGCGGGGCGACCAGATCACCCTCACGCCCACCAGCGAGGACCTGCACCTCTTCGACCCGTCCACCGGCGAGCGCGTCTGACCCTGTGAGTGGCGATAGTCGCTATAGCGGCTATCGCCACTCACGAGGCCTGGGCTGCACGAACGGCACTGTCGCTCATTCCTGGTGAGCGAGAGTGCCGTTCGCTCCGCGGTCAGGTGCGGGCGGTGGCGGCGAGCTGGCCGCAGGCGGCGTCGATCTCCTGGCCGCGGGTGTCGCGGACCGTGCAGGAGACCCCGGCGGCCTGCACCCGGCGCACGAACTCGCGCTCGACGGGCTTGGGGCTCGCGTCCCACTCGCTGCCCGGGGTGGGGTTGAGCGGGATGAGGTTGACGTGTACGCGCTTGGTGCCGATCCGCTGGCGCAGGAGCTTCCCGAGCAGGTCGGCGCGCCAGGGCTGGTCGTTCACGTCCCGGATCAGGGCGTACTCGATGCTGATCCGACGCCCGGTCGTCTGCGCGTACCGGCGCCCGGCGTCGAGGACCTCGGCGACCTTCCAGCGGTTGTTGACGGGCACGAGGGTGTCGCGCAGCTCGTCGTCCGGGGTGTGCAGGGAGATCGCCAGGGTGACCGGCAGCCCCTCCTGTGCGAGCTTGTCGATGGCCGGGACGAGCCCGACGGTCGACACGGTGACCCCGCGCGGGGAGATGCCGAGGCCGTTCGGGGCGGGCTCGGTGATCCGGCGCAGCGCGGCGACGACCCGCCTGTAGTTCGCGAGCGGCTCGCCCATGCCCATGAACACGATGTTCGACAGCCGCCGGGGCTCGCCCAGCGCGCCCTCCTGCGCCTTCCGGGCGGCCTGCCGCACCTGGTCGACGATCTCGGCGGTGGACAGGTTCCGCTGCAGCCCGCCCTGGCCCGTGGCGCAGAAGGGGCAGGCCATGCCGCAGCCGGCCTGACTGGAGATGCAGACCGTCGTGCGGTCCGGGTAGCCCATGAGGACGGACTCGGCGAGCGTGCCGTCGTGGCCCTTCCACAGGGTCTTGCGGGTCTGCCCCGCGTCGCACACCTGCTCGGTCACGGTCTCGACCAGCGGTGGCAACAGCGCCCCGAGCTGCGCGCGAGCGGCGGCCGGCAGGTCGCTCATCTCGCCGAGATCGGCGGTCAGCCTGCCGAAGTAGTGCCGCGCCAGCTGGTCGGCCCGGAACCCGGGCAGGCCGAGCTCCGTCACCGCCGCCTTGCGCTCGGCGGGATCGAGGTCGGCGAGGTGGCGGGGCGGGATCGCGCGCTTCGGCGCGTCGAAGACCAGGGGCAGGGAAGTCGACATGGCCCTTCCAGTGTGCCATCCGCTGCCGCGGGGCCGGTCCGCCCGTGACGGGGGACGCCCTGTGGCCGGGTCAGCGGCCGACGCGCGCGCGCAGCTCGTCGACCATCCCGAGCCGCCACACGCCGGCGAGCCACAGCACCACGGCCCCGCCGATGCCGACCACGCCCAGCGGCAGCGCCGCGCCTCCCGAGTTCAGCGCGAGCAGCGACCCGACGGCGCCGAGCACGACCAGCAGGCCCCCGACGGCGAGCAACGACCGTTCCCCGAGCAGCGTCGAGAGCGAGCAGAGCCCCGCTCCGACCACCACGGCCCCGACGGGCACCGTCAGCTCGCCCCAGCCCTGCCCGATCAGTGGCAGGCCGACGCCCACCACGACCAGCACCACCCCGACCACGACGGCGAGCCGCAGCACACGTGCCCGCAGCCCGCGGTCGAGGCGTGCGGCGAGGCCCTGCCGGCGCCGGACCGTGAGGAACAACCAGCCCGTGAGCAGCAGACCCGCCGCCATGACCAGCGTCCCGCCGCCCGCGCCGAAGCCGAGCGAGCCCGCGACCCAGCCCGCGCCGCCCAGCAGGATCTCCAGCTGCGGCAGGGGGATGCCGGAGGCGGTGCGCACGGTTCGGCTCATGCCGCCACGGTAGCGAGACCGTCACCCGGCCGTGTCGGCCAGGGCGCTCCTCGTGCTCGCACAGCGCGGTCTCAGCCGGGTCATGCCAGGGTTTCGCACACCACCACGAAGCCGGCCGAGCCTTCCGAGGAGCTCCGATGCCCGACGACCACGCCGCACCGACCACTCCCGCCCTCTCCCGACGCGCCGCCGTCGCCGGCGCGGGTGCCGCCGCCGTCGGGATCGGGCTCCTGGCCGCCGGCTGCTCCAGCGGCGACTCCGGCAGTGGGAGTGGGAGCGGGGGCGGCGCGACGACCGGGAGCAGCGCCGCGCCGTCGGCCTCCGCCGGGACCGCCCTGGGTCCGGCGTCGAGCGTCCCGGTGGGCAGCGCGGCGCTGTTCGCGGACCAGAAGGTGATCGTCACCCAGCCGACCGCGGGCACCTACGAGGGCTTCTCGTCGACCTGCCCGCACCAGGGGTGCACGGTGTCCGAGGTGCAGGGCGCCGCGCTGGTCTGCCCGTGCCACGGCAGCACCTTCGGCCTCGACGGCCAGGTGCAGAAGGGGCCGGCCACCCGGGGCCTGACGCCGCAGAACGTCACGGTCTCCGGGGACCGGATCACGCTGGCCTGAGTCGGCCCGGGTCAGCGCGCGGTGATGATCCCGGCCGGCCTGCGACGGGTGTGCAGGCGGTAGCCGACGGGGATGCCGAGGCCGGTCGTCTCCGCGATCGCGCGCGTGGCGGTCGCGGGTGCGAACTCGATCCGCAGCACGGCCTCGAGGGTCTCCCGGTCCGGGAAGCGCCAGGTCGACGTGACGCGCTCCTGCGTGAAGCCCTGCCGCGCGAAGAACCGCTCGACGGCGGCGGGGTCGTAGCGGGGCAGGTCCGCGCGCAGCCAGTCGCCGTAGGGCGGGACGGTGAAGTCGAGGTCGACGATCGCGAGCACGCCGCCCGGCCGGAGCACCCGGTCGGCCTCGGCCAGCCCGGGCTCGCAGCCCTCGCCGAAGAAGTAGGCGGTGCGGGCGTGCACGACGTCGGCGCACGCGTCGGGCAGCGGGAGCGTCTCCGCTCCCCCGCGCAGCACCTCGTACCTGCGCCGCCGGGCGCGCTCGACCAGGGGCGGGTGCGGTTCGACGCCGACGACCGAGCGGGCCTCCTCCGCGAAGTGCGGCAGGTGGAAGCCGTCCCCGCAGCCGACGTCGACGACGTCGAGCCCCGCCCACGGCGCCGCGGCGCGTAGGGCCGCCCAGAGCACGCCGTCGGCGTCCTGCGCGCGGTTCTCGCGCTCGTACACGTCCGGCCAGTGCCAGATGTTGGGGCTGGGGATCGCGGGGCCGGTCTTCACCTGCCCGCCGAAGCCCTTGTACCTCATGCGGTCATCCGGGGCGGCACCCTCGACGCGGAGTTCCTCATGCGACGGGGACGAAGACGCTCAGCAGCGCCCACGAGACGAACGCGGCGGGGAGCATCGAGTCCAACCGGTCCATCAGGCCGCCGTGCCCGGGCAGCAGCGTGCCCATGTCCTTGATGCCGAGGTCGCGCTTGATCATCGACTCGGTGAGGTCGCCGAGCGTGGCCGTGACGACCAGGACCGCGCCGAGGATCGCGCCGAGCCACCACGCGCCGTCGAGCAGCAGGAGGACGGACAGCGCGCCCGCAGCCATGCCGGCGAGCAGCGAGCCCCCGAAACCCTCCCAGGACTTCTTCGGGCTGATCCGCGGGGCCATCGGGTGTCGTCCGGCGACGACCCCGGCCGCGTACCCGCCGACGTCCGACGCGACGACGCAGATCATGAACGTCAGGACCCGGCCCACCCCGTCGTCCGGCAGCACGAGGAGCGTGCCGAAGGAGACGAAGAACGGCACGTAGGCGGCGCAGAAGATGCCGGCGCCGACGTCCCGCAGGAAGCCGTCCGCGGCGTTGGCGCCGCTCCCCCGCGCGCCGAAGCCCATCCGCCACAGCAGCGAGACCAGCACCGTGACGGCGAAGGCCACCGCGGACCCGCGCAGGCCGAACGGCCACGCCAGCCAGACCATGGCCTGGCCACCGAGCAGCAGGACCGGCAGCGGGACCTTGATCTGCTGGTGGCTGCGCCGGAAGGCCCCGGCGAGCTCCCAGGTGCCGACGGCGGTGGCCGCGGCCAGCACGATGACGAACGCCTGCCGCTGCACCAGCAGCGACGCCAGGATGACCGCCCCCAGCGACAGTCCGACGGCGATGGCCGCGACGAGGTTGCGGCCCAGCCGCGCCGAGCGCGGCGGCGGCGCCGACGGCGTGCCCGGCAGCCCCGACCCGGGCAGGTCCGAGGTCACCGGAGGCGTCCCGGCCGCATCGGGCGGGCGGCCGGGTTCGGCCTCGTGGTCGGTCACGTGGTCGGCCTGGTGGTCGGCACTGGACGAGGTGGTCACGGTCCTTCAGAGCTCGAGAAGCTCGGATTCCTTGTGCTTGACCAGCTCGTCGACCTGGTGGACGTACTTGTCGGTGACGCCCTGCAGCTCCTTCTCGGCGCGGGTCACCTCGTCCTCACCCGCCTCGCCCTCCTTGACGATGCGGTGCAGCTCGTCCATCGCCTTGCGGCGGAGGCTGCGGATGGTGACGCGCGCGTCCTCGCCCTTGCTGCGCGCGACCTTGACCATCTCGCGGCGCCGCTCCTCCGAGAGCTGGGGGATGATGCAGCGGATGATCTGGCCGTCGTTGCTCGGGTTCAGGCCCAGGTCCGAGTCCCGGATGGCCTTCTCCATGGCCTTGAGCTGGCTCGCGTCGTACGGCTTGATGACCGCCATCCGCGCCTCGGGGATCGACACCGAGGCGAGCTGGTTGAGCGGGGTGTAGGCGCCGTAGTAGTCCACGACGACCTTGGAGAACATCGCCGGGGTCGCCCGGCCGGTGCGCACGCTGGCCAGGTCGTCCTTGGCCACCTCGACTGCCTTCTCCATCTTCTCCTCGGCGTCGAAGAGGGTTTCGTCGATCACGGCTGCTCCCGGTGCGTTCTGGCGTGACGTTCTCAGGTCTCGGGCGTACTGACCAGCGTGCCGATCCTCTCACCCGCGACCGCGCGGGCGATGTTGCCCTCGGTCAGCAGGTTGAACACGATGATCGGCATCCGGTTGTCCATGCACAGGCTGAAAGCGGTGGCGTCGGCGACCTTGAGGCCGCGCTCGAGCACCTCGCGGTGGGTGATCTCGTGGAACATCTCGGCCGTCGGGTCGATCTTCGGGTCCGCGGTGTAGACCCCGTCGACACCCTTGGCCAGCAGCAGCGCCTCGCAGCCGATCTCGAGCGCGCGCTGCGCGCCGGCCGTGTCGGTGGAGAAGAAGGGCATGCCGACGCCCGCCCCGAAGATCACGACCCGGCCCTTCTCGAGATGCCGGATGGCCCGCCGGGGGATGTAGGCCTCGGCGACCTGCCCCATCGTGATCGCCGTCTGCACGCGGGTGTCGAGGTGGTGCTCGCGCTCCAGGAAGTCCTGCAGCGCGAGGCAGTTCATCACGGTGGCGAGCATGCCCATGTAGTCGGCGCGGGAGCGGTCCATCCCGCGCTGCTGCAGCTCGCTGCCGCGGAAGAAGTTGCCGCCCCCGATCACGACCGCGATCTGGGCGCCGCTCGCGACGACCTCCGCGATCTGCCGGGAGACGGTCTCCACGACCTTGGGATCGACGCCGAGCCCCCCGCCGCCGAACATCTCGCCGCCGAGCTTCAACAGCACGCGGCGGTACCCGCGGCGGATGGTGTTCTCGGCGTCGATCCCCTGGTCGGTCATGCTCAGGCCTGGCCGACCTCGAAGCGGACGAAGTCCTTGACGGTCACGCCGGCCTCGTCCAGCAGCGCCTTCACGGTCTTCTTGGAGTCCAGCACGGAGGCCTGCTCGAGGAGCACGACGTCCTTGTAGAAGCCCGTGATCCGGCCCTCGACGATGCGGTCGAGGATCTTCTCCGGCTTGCCCTCCTCGCGGGCGGTCGCCTCGGCGATCCGCTTCTCGTTCTCCACGACCTCGGCCGGGACCTGGTCGCGGGTGGTGAACTGCGGGCGCGCGGCGGCGATGTGCATCGCGACGTTGCGGGCGGCCTCCGCGTCCTCACCCTCGTACGCGACGAGCGCGCCGATGGCCGGCGGCAGGTCGTTCGAGCGGCGGTGCAGGTAGACCGCGACCGGGCCGTCGACGTGGATGTAGCGCTTGAGCTCGAGCTTCTCGCCGATCCGGGCGGAGAGCGCCTGGATCGCGTCGGCCACGGTGCCCCCGTCGAGCGGGGCCTTGGCCAGCGCCTCGACGTCCGCCGGCTTCTGCTCGACGGCCACGGCGAGGATCTTGGTGGCGAGGTCGACGAAGTCGTCGCTCTTCGCGACGAAGTCGGTCTCGCAGTTCAGCTCGACCATGGTGCCGCCCTCGGCGACGACCAGGCCGTTGGAGGTGGAGCGCTCGGCGCGCTTGCCGACGTCCTTCGCGCCCTTGATGCGGAGGAGCTCGACGGCCTTGTCGAAGTCGCCCTCGGACTCCTCGAGCGCCTTCTTGCAGTCCATCATCCCGGAGCCGGTGAGCTCACGGAGCCGCTTGACGTCGGCGGCGGTGTAGTTCGCCATCTCGGTGTCTTCTCGTCCTTCGCGGTACGGGTGGGGTCGGGGGCCGATCGGCGGCCGGGGCGC
>NZ_JBEZDN010000063.1:0-45289 GCF_040648315.1 Pseudonocardia sp. NPDC049154 | reverse complement strand
CCGCGGGGGCGGCGGAGCCGGCGTCGGCCGGCATCCGGGACGCGACAGTGCTGCCCGCGCCGCCCGTGACGGTCCCGGTGCTGGCCGAGGCCGCGGCAGGCGCGCAGGCCCAGGCCACGAGGGTCCTGCGGGCCTCCGCGCACGCCGCCTCCCGGGGCGTCCCGCAGCCGCCGCCGTGCCCGCCCGCCGACGCCCCCGGACCCGCTCCCGGCGCCGATGCGGACGATCCGGGCACCGAGGTCGACACCCGGCACCGGACCTGGGACCGGGACCGGCACGACCGGTGGGACGACACGTGGGACGACACGTGGGACGACTCGGGGGACGACTCGGACGGCGAGTACCGGTACGCCGACACCCACCGTGACGACGCGTGGGAGGCCGACCGCTGGTCCTGAGCCCGGCGCCGCGCCGGTCGGACTCCTGGACAGCGCCCGCCACCGGGCCCATAGTGGGACGTCTCGCCGCCCGGGCCGTGCCCCCCGAGCGGTCGGTGGGAGCCCCTCGAGCGAACGGGTGGTGACGGCCGGTGGTGCAGGTGCGGCCGCAGAACGGCAACGGCCTGGGGGGGCCGGGCGATGACGACCCGGATGCCGACCTGGGCTTCATCGACGTGCCCCGGCTCGAGCTCGACCAGCTCCTCGAGCAGATCGTCGAGCGCGCCGAGGAGGTCATGGCGAGCCAGGGCAGGCTGCGCGGCCTGCTGCGCGCCCACCGCGCGGTCGGCGCGGACCTCGAGCTACCGGTCGTCCTACGGCGCGTCGTCACCGAGGCCCGCGCGCTGGTCGGCGCCCGCTACGCGGCGCTCGGCGTGCTCGGCGCCGACGGCCACCTCGTCGAGTTCCTGCACGAGGGCATGGACGACGAGGCGGTCCGGGCGATCGGCCGGCCCCCGCGCGGCGAGGGCCTGCTCGGCGCGCTCATCGAGGACCCGCACCCCATCCGGCTCGCGGCCCTGCACGACGACCCGCGCTTCGCCGGGTTCCCGCCCGGTCATCCGCCGATGACCAGCTTCCTCGGCGTGCCGATCCGCGTCCGCAGCGAGGTGTTCGGCAACCTCTACCTCACCGACCGGCAGTCCGGCGGCGGCTTCAGCGCGGACGACGAGGAGCTGGTCCAGGCCCTGGCGACCTCGGCCGCGGTGGCGATCGAGAACGCCATGCTGTTCGCCGAGACCCGGCGCCGGCAGGCCTGGCAGGCGGCGTCGACGCAGGTCGCGACGGACCTGCTCGCCGGCGAGGAGCCCGCGGAGGTGCTGGAGGGGTTGGTCGCGACGCTGCGCGACCTCAGCGACAGCGACGGCGCGGCCCTGCTGGTGCCGGCCGAGGGGGCCGGCGAGTTCCTGGTGGCGGTGGCCGAGGGCGACTCCCTCACCGAGGTCGAGAACACCCGCCTGCGGGCCCGGGACAGCGCGGCGGGCCGGGCGTTGATGGCCGGGAGGGTGGTGGCGAGCTCCGACGCCGCGGCGGACCCGCGGCTCGTCGGTGTCCCGCTGGAGCGGCTCGACGTCGGTCCCGCGCTGGTGGCGCCGCTGGCCGCGGCCGGCGCCCCGCGGGGCGCGCTCGCGGTGTGCCGGCGCCGCGGCCGCGAGCCCTACCGGCGGGAGGACCTCGACGCCGTCGCCTCGCTGGCCGGGCACGCCGGCCTCGTCGCCGCCTACGCCCGTGTGCGGGTGGAGCAGGAGCTGCGTCGCAGGCTCGACGACCGCGACCGGATCGCCGACGACCTCAACACCTCGGTCATCACCGAGCTCCTCGCCGTGGCCACGGACCTCACCGGCCTCGCGGGCAGCGTCACCTCGTCGGTGCACCGCGCCAAGCTGCTGGCCCAGGCGGACCGCCTCGACCGCGTGGCCCGCGGCATCGGGTCGAGCGTGTTCGACCTCGACCGGCCGGAGGACCCCCGGGTCGGCTGACGGCGGTCAGCCCGCGGCGGGCTGGCCGAGCGCCGCCCGGGCCCGGACGATCGCCGCCCGCACCGCCTCGGCCGTGTCGTCGCGGTTCAGGTCCGTGAGGATGTCGCACACCGTGGCCAGCCGGTCCCGGATCCGCCCGGCCGGCACCGTCGCGACGGCCGCCCGCGCCTGGTCGAGGGCGGCCAGCCGGGTGGCCGGCGGGGCGCCCCGCCGGTCCAGGTCCAGGCAGAGCCGCACGAGCAGGGCGGCCCGCTCGGCCCCGACCCTGCTCGGACGTACCGGCTCGGACACCTCGTGCATCGGACCTCCTCCCGCCACCGCTGCGGCAGACGGCGGAAGCCTGACCGACGCGGCAGGCCGACGACAGGGACCACCGGCCCTCCCGGCAGGGCCGGGCGGACCCTGAGCCGGTACCCGGGCACGCCCCGGGGAGAGCGCCGCCGCGCTGGATCCGGGGCCGTCGCCCCGCTAGGGTCGCAGTAGTCGTCAGCCTTGTGACGACGGGCCGACGACGTCGTGGAGGTGGACCGTGCGCGCGGTGGTGCTGTCCGGCGGGCTCACCCACGACTTCCCGGCCACCACCGCCTGCCTGGAGACCCTGCTCGACGAGGCCGGGTTCGCCGTCGAGATCCACACCGGCACGGCCGGCGTCGACTCGGCCCTGGAGGCGCTGCCCGGCGCGGCCCTGTTCGTCGTGAACGCCCTGCGGTGGTCGATGACCGGCCCCGGGACCCCGGACCGCTACCGGGACCGCGCCGCCGAGGAGGGCGCGAGCCCCTCCCCCGCGGCCCGGGAGGCCCTGGCGGCGCACCTCGCCGCGGGCGGTGGTGTCCTCGGGATGCACACCGCCGCCATCTGCTTCGACGACTGGCCGGAGTGGGGGGACGCGCTGGGCGGCCACTGGGAGTGGGGGCACTCGCACCACCCGCCGCTCGGTCCCGAGGTCGCCGTCACGGTCGCGGCGGAGCACCCGCTCGTCGCGGGCGTCGACGACTTCGCGATCGTCGACGAGGTGTACGGCGACCTGCGCACCCGGCAGGTCACCGGCCTGCTGCACGCGGCCACGCCGGGCACGGACGGGCCGCCGCGGCCGCTGTTGTGGGCCCGCGAGCACGGCGGCGGGCGGGTCGTCTACGACGCCCTCGGCCACCACCCGCCCTCCTACGAGGTCCCCGCGCACCGGGAGATCGTGCGCCGCGCCCTGCGCTGGACCACCCGTGGCTGAGCCCGCCGAGCCGTCTGCCGCGCCGTCCCTCCCGACACCGTCCCTCCCGGCGCCGTCCCTCCCGGCGCCGTCCCTCCCGGCGCTTTCCCTCTCGGCGCTGTCCCTCTCGGCGGGCAGCGTCCTCGAGCTCACGCCCGACGGCGTGGTCCGGTGCGCCGCCGAGGCCGGGTTCCCGCTGGCAGGCGTGCGGTTCACCGATCCCCGCGCCCAGGCGCCCGCGGTCGCCGACGCGGTGCGACGCACCGGCGTCCGGCTGCTCGACGTCGAGGTCGTGCGGCTCGGCCCCGCCGGCGTCACGGACGCGGACCGCCGGCTCGCCGACACCGCGGCCGTCCTCGACGCGGCCTTCCTGCTGACCGTCTCCGAGGACCCCGACGAGGCCCGGACCACGGCGTCGGTCGCCGCGCTCGCCGAGGTCCTGGCCGGCTCCGCCACCCGGATCGCCCTGGAGCCCATGGCCTTCACCGCCGTCCGCTCGCGGGCGGCCGCCGAGCGGATCGCCCGCGCCGTACCGGGCACCGTCGTGCTGCCCGACGCGCTGCACCTGCACCGCATGCGCGAACCCCTCGACGCGCCGTGGCCGGCCGGGCTCGTCGGCTACGCCCAGCTGACGGACGTCGGGCCGGCGGCGCACCCCGGCGGCACGGAGCTGCTCGCCCACGAGGCGCGGCACGACCGGGTGCCGCCCGGCGAGGGCGTGCTGGACCTGGCGGGGTTCCTCGCCGCCCTGCCGGCGGGAGTGCCGCTCGCCGTCGAGGTGCAGTCCGACGTCCTCGCGGCCGAGCACGCGCCGCTCGACCGCGCGGTGCTGCTGCGCAAGGCCGCGTCCGCGGTCGTCACCGGAGGGAGCTGACGTGGGTCGCCCGATCGACGGCATGTCCGTGCTGGTCACCGGGGGTGGTTCCGGTATCGGCGAGGCCGTGGTGCACCGGCTGGCCAAGGCCGGCGCGCGGGTCACGCTCTCCGGGCGCCGCGCCGCCAAGGTCGAGGCGGTCGCGGCCGCCGCCGGCGCGCACGGGGTCGTCGGCGACGTCACCGTGGCGGCCGACCGGGCAGCCATGGTGGCCGCGGCGGTGGCGCACGGCGGCGGGCTCGACGCCGTGGTGCACGGCGCCGGCAACATGTACCGCGGCGCGCTCGAGGAGCTCACCGAGGAGGAGCTGCACGCCGTCTTCGCCTCCAACACGATCGGCCCGATGCTGCTCACCGGGCTCGCCCTGCCGCACCTGCGGGAGTCCCGCGGCGCGATCGTGTTCTTCGGGTCCGTGCACACCCAGCGCGCCTTCCCCGGCGCCTCCCCCTACGCCGCCACCAAGGGGGCGCTGGAGACGTTGACCGGTGTGCTCGCCGCGGAGCTGGGGCCGCAGGGCGTCCGGGTCGGGTGCGTGCGGCCGGGCGGGGTGCTCACCGAGATCAACCAGCGCGCCGGCCTGTTCGACGACGCCCAGGCCGCCGAACGCATGGAATCCCTCGGCCCTGCCCACGCCCTCGGCCGCCCGGGCACCACGGACGAGGTCGCCGAGGCGGTCGAGTACCTGCTCGCCGCGGAGTGGGCCACGGGCGCGGTGCTCACCATCGACGGCGGCCTGAGCCTGGGCGTCACGAACGCGTAGCCACCGCCCCGCGCCGCACACTCCCGAGGAGGCCCGCCGATGCGCGCCGCCGTGACCACCGCCCTTGGCTCGATCGCGGTCGAGCAGGTGCCCGACCCCGATCCCGGGCCGGGCGACGCCGTCGTCGACGTGGGCGCGGTGGGGCTGTGCGGCACGGACCTGCACATGTTCCTCGGCGAGCGGCACGACACCGGCTTCCCGCTCCGCCAGGGCCACGAGGTCGGCGGCACGCTCGCCGCGCTCCCCCGCGGCTACGACGGCCCGTTGCGGGTCGGGCAGACCGTCGCCGTCGATCCCGCGATCCCCTGCGGGCGCTGCCGGCCCTGCACGCGTGGCGCCTGGCCGGCCTGCACCGCCTTCCGCGCGCTCGGGGTGGCGCTGCCGGGCGGCCTGGCCGACCGGCTCGTCGTCCCCGCGAGGCAGCTCCACGGCGCCGACGGCCTGACCGCCGTCGAGGCCGCCCTCGTCGAGCCGTTCGGGGACGCGATCGAGCACCCGGAGGACGCCGTGAAGGTCCTGGTGACGCCCTAGACGATCACGGGATCAGGCGCGGCGCCCCCGGCGCGGCGGGGCCGACGCCCCGCCCGGCCCGCGGGCCAGCAGGGCCGCCGGGATGCCGTGGTCGGCGCGCAGCTTGCGCAGCGCGGGATCGGACTTCCAGAAGGTCTCGAAGTCCTCCGGCGCGAACTTCTCCGCGATCAGGTGCATGGCGATGTCGTGCCGCACGTACTCGACGGCCACCAGCACCACGGCCGGGTCGTCGGTGTAGACCCCCCACGCGTCCCCGTCGACGACCCCGCCGATCACCGCCTGCTCGCGGTCCGCGGCGACCACCAGCAGCCGGCAGCCGAGGTTCTCCAGGACCACCTCGGGCGAGGAGAACCGGTGCGGGTAGGTCGTGCCGACGGGCTCGGGGTCCTCGCCGAAGGCCACCACGGTGACCTCGACGCCCTCGGCGTCCGCCCGGCGCACCGTGCTCTTCAGCGGCGCGATCTCGGCGGGCCAGCCGGAGAGGAACAGGTCGGTGCGGGCCGCGGCCACGACGTCCTCCGCCCGGGCGAGCAGAGACTCCCGGTCGGACAGGTTGTGCACCAACCGCACCTGCGACGGGGCAGCGACCTGCGGGAGGGCAGAGCTCAGGGCGTCGATCGACTGGTCGAACTCGCGGCGCAGGCGGTCCAGCAGCGCGGACGGCGGCAGCGAGATGTAGCCGACGCCCTCCCCCGCCCGCACCTCGTACGCCGCACCCCGTGCGACCAGCTTCGCGAGCGTCTCGTACACCGTGGAGCGTGGGACGCCGGAGCGCTTGGCGACCTCGTAGCCGTTCAGCGGGGTCCCCGCCGCGACGAGGGCGACATAGGCCTTCGCCTCGTAGCCGGACATCCCGAGGCGCTGCAGCTCCTCGACCACGCTCTGCTGGGACATGTGGCCATCGTCCCATCCGGACCGTGCGGCCCGGGACTGCCCCGCGACCATGATGTGCTGCTAATCCTCGGGGGCCGCGGCGTCGTCGTCCACGCCCACCGAGTCCACCGACTTCGGCCGCGGCATGGACGCGAGCGCCGTCTTGGTGATGCCGCCGTCCACGGCGAGCGTCTGCCCGGAGATGTAGCCGGCCTTGGGCGAACCGAGGAACAGCACGGCGTCGGCCACGTCGTCGGCCGTGCCGAGCCGGCCCAGCGGCACCCGCGCCTGACGCAGCCGCCGGACCTCCTCGTCGGCGTAGATGGCGTCGGACATCCCGGCGTTGATCAGGCCGGGCGCCACGCAGTTGACCCGGACCCCCTGGCCCGACCACTCGAGCGCCATGTGCTCGGTGAGCTTCACGATCCCGGCCTTCGACGCCGTGTAGGCGCCGGCGTTGGGCGCCGCCGCGATGCCGTTGATCGAGGCCATGTTCACGATCGCGCCGCCGCCGGCCTCGATCATCCGCGCGGCCACCGCCCGGCCGACCAGGAAGGTGCCGGTCAGGTTCACGTCCACCGCCGCCCGCCACTCCGCGGCCGGCAGCGTGAGCAGCGGGCCGAAGCGGGCGATGCCGGCGTTGTTCACGAGCAGCGACGGCGCCTCCGGCAGCGCGGCGACGGCCGCGGCGACCGAGTCCTCGTCCGCGACGTCGACGACCGTCGGCACGCAGGCCGAGCCCAGTTCGGCGGCCAGCGCGTCGAGGCCGGCGGCGTCGACGTCCCAGGCCGCGACCCGGTACCCCTCCTTGACGGCGTGCCGGGTGATGACGGCACCGATCCCGTTGCCGGCCCCGGTGACCACGGCCCATCCACGCGTCACGGCACACTTCCCCTCGTCGGACGTCCGCCCGGGCCGCGCGCGGCGTCGATGCGGCGTTGGTTCTCTGACGACGCTAGCCCCCGGGCGGCCCGCACGTCCACGTTTCCGGGCCGGAAGCGCCCCCGAGCGCGTAGTCGTCATGCTTCTGACGGCGTATGGTGCGGGACGTCCCCCACACGACGACGTTCCGGGAGGCCCCGTGGGCGGCAGCATCCTGATCAGCGGCGGCACGCTCGTCGACGGCACCGGCACGGCGGCCCGGCCGGACGAGGCGGTCCTGATCCGGGAGGGCCGGGTCACGGCCCTCGGCGCGCAGGCACTGGCGGAGGCCGAGGCGAGCGGCGTCGACGAGCGGGTCGACGCCACCGGCAAGACCGTCATGCCCGGCCTGATCGACGCGCACACCCATCTCACGTTCGGCGAGCCCACCGGCAACGACGAGCTCTTCCACCACCGCACCGAGGCCTACAGCTCGATGCTCTCCGCCTACAACGCGCGCAAGGTGCTGCGGGCGGGCGTGACGAGCGTGCTCGACGCGGACTGCCTGTGGAACATCGGCTGCGAGCTGCGGGACGCCATCGAGGCCGGGATCGTCGAGGGCCCGCGGATGCGCGCGGGCGGCCAGGCGCTGATGACCATGCTGGGCGGCACCGCCGGCCGGATGATCAAGGACGAGGGCCGTACCGGTTACGCCACCGTCGTCACCGGGCGGGACGTGATGATCAACGAGATCCGCCGCCAGATCAAGTACGGCGTCGACTGGATCAAGATCATGGTCACCGGGCTGATCCCGTCGATGAAGGGGCCGGAGGTCAAGGTCTGGAACCTCGACGAGCTGCGGACCGTCTGCGACACCGCGCACGAGCTGAACACCAAGGTCGTGGCGCACTGCCGGAACTCGGACTCCACCCGGGACGCGGCGCGGGCGGGCGTCGACCTGATCTACCACGCCTCCTACCTGGACGACGAGGCGATCGAGGCCGTCGTCGAGGCGGGCTCGGCCATGTGCCCCACCTTCACCCTGCTCGGCAACCTCGCCGACTACGGCGAGAAGGTCGGCACCGCGCCGGAGCTGCTGGACGTGTTCCGGGCCGAGATCGAGGTGACGGCCCGGCAGCTCACCAAGGCGCACGCCGCGGGCGTCACGTTCCTGACCGGCTCGGAGACGGGCTTCGCGGTCACCCCGGTCGGCGAGTGGCACGCCCGCGAGCTCGAGATGTTCGTGGAGTACATGGGCATGTCGCCGATGGAGGCGATCGTGGCCGCCACCCGCAACGGCGCCTTCGCGATGCGGATGGACGACGTCGGGACGCTCGAGAAGGGCAAGATCGCGGACGTCCTGGTGATCGACGGCGACCCGCTCGCCGACGTGCGGATCCTGCAGGACAGGACCCGGATCCACGAGGTCGTCAAGGACGGGAGGCGGATCGACCTGACCGCGCCGATCCCGGAGCACAAGCCCCGCTCGTCCGACCAGGTGCGGTTCCTCGCCGCCTGCCCGCTGACCCGCTCGCTGGCCCTCACCGAGGAGCAGCTCGAGCGGATGTCGCATGTCTGAGCCGGTCGACGGGACCCGCGTGATCGACGTCCACGCCCACGCCGTGCTCGCCATGACGGAGGGCGCGGCGGGGCCGGCAGGACCGGAGCTGGGCACCGCCCCGGACGGCACGCCCTTCTACCGCGTCGGCGACTACCGGCTGCACGGCGTGAAGTACGTGGGCAGCCCGTTCATGGACGTCGACGTGCGGCTGGCGGCCATGGACGCCGCCGGGATCGACCTGCAGGTCCTGTCCCCCAACCCGATCACCTACTTCGACGGCCTGCCCGCCGCCGACGCGGCGGCGTACGCCCGCGCGCACAACGACGCCCTGGCCGAGCTCGTCGGCAAGCACCCGGGGCGGTTGCTCGCGACCGCGCAGCTGCCGGTGCAGGACGTCGCCGCGGCGGTGGCGGAGGCCCGGCGCGCCGTGCGGGACCTGGGGATGTCCGGGGTCTACATCGACACCGACCCGGCGGGCCGGACGCTCGACGACCCGGCACTGGACCCGTTGTACGAGGCCCTGGTGGACCTCGACGTCCCGCTGTTCGTCCACCCGTCGCCGCTGGGTACGAACGGGCCCGCGGACGACCCACGGCTGCGCCGGTTCGATCTCGACCTCATGCTCGGCTTCGCCTACGACGAGACCCTCGCCGTGGCGGCGCTGGTGTTCGGCGGGGTGCTGGAGCGGCACCCGGGGCTCGACGCGTGCGTGTCCCACGGCGGGGGCGCCGCGGCGTTCCTGTCCGGGCGCTTCGCCCGGGCCGTCGCGAAGCGGGCCTGGGTCAGCCAGGCGCTGCGGGACAACGGGTTCGACCACTACTACCGGCGGATCTGGTTCGACACCCACGTGCACGACGAACTGTCACTCGAGCTCCTCGTGGCCCACGCGGGCATCGACCGCCTCGTCCTCGGCACCAACTTCGCGGGCTGGGACTCCGGCGGGGACGACCACCCCGCCGGAGCCCTCGCGCAGACGCTCACCCGCAACGCCGCCCGCCTGCTCCGGCTCGAGTCGGCTCCAGTCGGCTCCGGTCGGTTCTAGACGGTGCGCAGCGGGCGGCCGGCGGTCTCCCGGACCGCCAGCACCGCCGGCAGCGAGACCAGGGCCAGGACCATCACGTAGACCGCGCCGACCATGGTGCTGCCCGTGACCCCGCCGAGCCAGGTCAGCAGGTACGGGGCCGATCCGCCGAACAGCGCCACGGACAGGTTGTAGGTGATGCCGTGGCCGGTCACGCGGACCTTCGTCGGGAACATCTCGGTGAGCGTCGAGTTGGTGACGGCCGCGTAGCCGCCCGCCAGGAAGCCGAACACCACGAGCCCGACCGAGATCAGCCCGAACGAACCGGACGTGATCAGCAGGAACGCCGGCCAGGACAGCACGAGCAGCCCGACGCCGCTGATCAGCAGCACCGGCCGCCGGCCGACGCGGTCCGACCACCAGGACCCGAGCACCTCGGCGAGCAGGCACGCGGCCAGTGCGATCACGGACGGCGCGAAGGCCTGGAACCCGGTGAGCTGCAGGCTCTTCGACGCGAAGCTCGGCAGGTAACCGACGATCATGTAGAACGACGACGCGTTCACCGCGATCAGCAAGAACGACTTCACCAGCAGCCGGACGTTCTCCCGGCCGGTCAGCGCGGCCCCGATCGGGTTGGCCTCGCGCGCCCGCTCCTCCTTCAGCGCGAGGAAGTGCGGCGTCTCGTCGAGCCGGCGCCGGATGTAGAGCCCGATGACACCCATGGGCAGCGCGACGAGCAGCGGCAGCCGCCAGCCCCAGGCCTGCATCTGCTCGGTGGACAGGACCAGCAGCAGGATCCCCGGGAACAGGCTGCCCAGCAGGGTGCCGACCACCGAGCCGACAGAGATCAGCCCGACGTACAGGCCGCGGCGGTGCAACGGCGAGTGCTCGGCGATGAACGACACCGCCCCGGAGATCTCGCCGCCGGCGGAGACGCCCTGCAGGAACCGCAGCGCGATCAGCAGGATCGGGGCCGCGACGCCGATCGTCGCGTACCCCGGCAGCACGCCCATCAGCGTGGTCGCGACGGACATGAGCAGGACGGTGAGCGCGAGCGTGCGCTTGCGGCCGATCCGGTCGCCGAGCGCGCCCCACACGAACCCGCCGAGGGGCCGCGCGAAGAAGGCCACGGCGAACACGGCGAGCGAGGACAGCAGCCCCGTCGTCGGGTCGGCCGCGGGGAAGAACACGGCGGCGAGGGTGGTGGCCAGGACCGCGTCGCCGGGCACGGTCCCGGTGGTCAGAGCAACGCCTGGTACGCCCCGCCGTCGAGCGGCACCGCGGCGCCCGTGAGGTAGCCCGCGTGCACCGAGCAGAGGAAGGCGACGACGGCGCCCAGCTCGGCCGGGCGGCCCAGCCGGGCCGCCGGGATCGTGGCGAGTGCGTCGGCGAGCGCGGGCGAGCCGTCCTCGCCGTAGACCGAGCGGACCCGGGCGGTCTCGTGCAGGCCCGGGAGCACGGAGTTGACCGTGACGCCGTCGGCCGCGACCTCCCGCGCCAACGTGCGGAGGAAGCCGGTAGCGCCCGCCCGCGCGGCGTTGGACGGCGCGAGGTTCGGGTACGGCTGCCGCACCCCCAGCGAGGTGATCGCCACGACGCGTCCCCAGCCCCGCTCCCGCATACCCGGCACCGCGGCCCCGCACATGGCGATCACGGCCAGCAGGCTGCGCTCCACCCCGGACCGGTAGTCCTCGAGCGTGGCCGCCAGCGCGGTCCCCGGCACCGGCCCCGGCCCGTTCACCACCAGGATGTCCGGGTCGCCGGCCTCGCGGACGAACTGCTCCGCGCCCTCCGGCCCGGACAGGTCCGCGACCCGCCACTCGGTCCCGCCGCCCAGAGCCCGCGCCGCGGCCTCGGCGCGTCCGGCGTCCGACCCGCAGATCGTGACCCGGGCGCCCTCCGCCACCAGCGCGGCCGCGCTCGCGTAGCCCAGCCCGGCGGTCCCGGCCGCGACGGCGGCGCGCTTCCCCTCGATGCCCAGATCCATCAGCAGGGCTCCCTCAGAAGATGTCGATCTCCTCGCCGGTGTCGGCGTCGTGGACCACCAGCGCCCCCGACGGACAGGCCCGGGCGAGGTCGAGCGCCCGCGCGTCGCCCGGTTCGGGGGCGCCGGGCACCGGCGTGGCGATCTCCTCGTCGTCGAACCGGAAGAGGTCGGGGGCCTCGGCCACGCACTTCCCCGAGCTCATGCACACGTCGCGGTCGACGTCGATCCGGTAGCTCATGTGCCTTCCCCCAGCAGGACGGGATAGGTGCCCCAGTAGGGCCGTGCGGTGGCGGTGTCGCGCTGCGGCGGGTGCTCGGGGTCGCGGCGCACCCCGGCCCGGAACATCCGCTGCACCGCGCCGGTGACCAGGCCGAACAGGTGCTCGTCCGGGTCCGTGCCCGGCCGCGCCACCACGCCCGCGGCCAGGTCCTGCCCGATGCAGACGTGCATGCCCGCGGCGAAGCTCAGCCCGAACGGCGCCACCCCGGGCGGCGGGGTGCGGTGCGGGCGGAACTCGGCGGCGTCGGGGCCGAAGAGCTCCGGGTCCCGGTTGAGGGCCTGCAGGTCGATGACGACCGTGGCGCCCTCCGGGATCTCGACGCCGGATCGCAGGGTCACGGGCGCGAGCGCCCGGCGCATACCCGTAGGGCTGGACGGGTTGAGCCGCACGGTCTCGTGCACCGCGCGCTGCACGAACAACGCGTCGGTCCGCGCCGCTCCGGCGTCCTCGGGATGCTCCTCGAGCCAGCCGAGGAGATGGTCGATCGTCCGCACGAAGGCGGTGGCGCTGGTGTGCGCGCCAGCGAGCAGGAAGAACGCGACCTCGCGGCGGATGACCTCCCACGGCAGGTCGAGCTCGTCCGCGTGGCGCAGCAGGGTGGTCAGGACGTCCCGCGGGACGTCGACCTCCTCGCCGGCGGCCTCGCGCGCCAGCAGGTCGCGGCGCCGGGCGGCGGAGGGGGCGAGGAACTCGGCGTCCCAGTCCTCCAGGGCCTGCGCGACGGCGGTGCGCAGCGCCTCCCGGTCCCCGGTCGCGTGGACCATCGTGGCGCCCTCGATGAAGCGGGCGTTGTAGTCGTAGAGCCGCCCGGTCTCCTCCGGGGTGCCCAGCGGCCGGTCGATCCCCGCGGTGAGCGCGGCCAGGTTGAGCATCAGCTCGTGCCCGAGGTGCACGAGGTCGACCCCGCCCGCGGCCTCGTACCGGGCCAGGGTCCCGTCGGTGACCCGCGGGAACAGCTCGCGCTCGTAGCGCTCGAACACCTCCCGGCGGAACATCCGGTTCTCCACGCGGCGCCGGTCGCGGTGCTCCTGCCCGTGCAGGTTGACCAGCACCCCGGACATGACGACCTCGCCGGCGTCGTACAGCGCCTGGCGGAGGTCCTTGCTGCGGTAGGCGTCGTGCGCGTCGGCGAACGTACTCAGGACGATCGGCGTGGCGGTGGTGCGTACGGGTCCGGCCACGGTGCCGCCTTTCACGAGGTCCCCGGGGACGGTCCGACCCTGACGTGTGGCCCGGGCGGCGTCAAGCCCCTAACGACGCCGGTCTCGCTGTCGGGTCACGGAGGTGACCGGCTCCCTCGTCAACGGACCGAACTCCGCGTCGGACCCCCTCGAACCCGGACGACTCCGGTGCTAGCGTCGTTAGGACTATCACGCCGAGGTGAACCGGGGAACGCCGATGCAGACGATCACCCTCGACGGCTACGCCGAGGTCCGCGAGGCCTACCGTCAGCACGATCTCGAGCAGGCCCTGTACGACGCGGGCGGCGTGGTCATGGCGGACAGCCTCCTCGTGCTGCACGGCGCGGACCACCGCAGGCGTCGCCGGGTGGAGAACCGCCTGTTCCGCCGCGGCACGTTCCGCTACTGGGAGCGGGCGTTCCTGCGGGACGTCGTCACGGACACCCTGGCCCCGTTCGCCGCCGCGGGCCGCGCCGACCTGCTGGAGCTCGGCTACCGCACGATCATGAACCTCACCGCGATGGTGGCCGGGCTGGACAAGCCCACGGGCAGCGCCGAGTCGATCGACACCGCGGTCGACGCGCTGTACCGCTTCGCCAAGAAGTTCTCCGAGGGCGCCACGATCGTGCACACCACGCGCGATCCCGAGGAGGTCCGGGGCGAGGTCGCAGCGGCGCTCGAGGAGTTCGACACGCTCTTCCTGCAGCCCTCGATCGCGCGACGCGAGGCCCTGCTCGCGCAGCTCGCCGCAGGGGAGATCACCGAGGACGACCTGCCCCGGGACGTGCTCACCGCGCTGCTGCGCAACCAGGACGAGCTGGGGATCGACCGGGACGTCGTGCGCCGCGAGTGCGCCTTCTACCTGCAGGCGGGCTCGCACTCGACCGCCGACGCGTTCACGCACGCCGCGGACGACTTCTTCGCCTGGGCGAAGCGGGAGCCGGCTGCGGCGGACAAGGCCCGGCACGACCCGGCGCTGCTGCAGCGCTGCGTCTACGAGACCCTGCGGCTGCACCCGGCCAGCCCCGTCGCGCAGCGCAGGGCGCTCGCCCCGATCAGCCTGCGGGGCGGGACCGAGATCCCGGAGGGCTCGTTCGTGGTCCTCGACATCGCGGCGGCCAACCGGGACCCGGAGGTCTTCGACCGGCCCGAGGTCTACGACCCGCTGCGCGAGGTGCCCGCGGACGTGCCGCGATGGGGCCACGCCTTCGGCGGCGGCATGCACGCCTGCATCGGCACGGAGCTGGCCGGCGGCGTGCCCGCGCCCGAGGGTCATCCGGTGAGCGAGTCCGAGCGGGTGCTCGGCACCGTCACCCTCATGCTGGAGGCGCTGCTCGCGGCGGGCGGACGGCCGGATCCGGACGCCGCCCCGCAGCGGGACCCGCACTCGGCGCGGGACCACTTCGCGTCGTACCCGGTGGTCTTCGAGGGATGAGCGCGCGGGCGGTCGTCGAGAGGTTCCTCGCCGCGGTGGGGGCGGGCGACGCCGAGGCGGCCGCGGCCTGCTTCGCCCCGGACGCCACCTACGCGAACATGCCCCATCCGCCGGTCCGCGGGCCGGAGGGGGTGCGGCGGCTGCTCGCCCCGATCCTCGACCGGTCCGAGTACGTGGAGTGGGAGATCGTCACGGCGAGCTACGCCGAGCACCGGGCCTGGCTGGAGCGGGTGGACCGGTTCCGCATCGACGGCCGCGAGTACGCCATCGAGTGCAACGGCGTGGTGGAGGTCGACCCGGCCACCGGGCTCATCACGGCCTTCCGGGACTACGTGGACCTGCAGGTCTGGCGGGAGCGGCTCGGGGACGTGCTGGGATGACGCCGAAGGTCGGCGTCGGGCTGTGGAGCGGCCAGGGCGCCGACGCCCGGCAGAGCTACGGCGAGGTCGCCGAGCTCGCGGTGGCGGCCGAGCGGGCCGGCTTCGACACCTTCTGGGTCACCGAGCACCACGGCCTGCCCGACGGCTACCTCCCCTCCCCGCTCACGGTGCTGGCCGCGCTCGCCCCCGTGACCAGCCGGATCACGCTCGGCACCGGCGTGGTCCTCGCCCCGCTGCACCACCCGCTGCGCCTCGCCGAGGACGCCGCCGTGGTCGACCTGCTCAGCGGCGGACGGCTCGTCCTCGGGCTGGGCCTCGGGTACGCCGCCCACGAGTACCGGGCGTTCGGCGTGGACCCGGCGACCCGCGGCGCGCGGCTGGAGGCCCTGGTCGGCGCGCTGCGGCAGGCGTGGACCGGCGAGCCGTTCTCCTGCCCCGTCCTCGGCCTGCAGGACGTCCGCGTCACCCCGGCCCCCGGGCGTCGGATCCCGATCTGGCTCGGCGGGTACGCGGCCGCCGCAGTGGACCGGGCGGGCCGGATCGCCGACGGGCACCTCGTCGGACGGGGCGAACCGGCCATCGTCGATGCCGCGTCCGCGCAGCTCGGGAGCCCGCGCCCCGGGTTCACCCGGGCCGTCACCGTGGCCTGCGTGCTGGACGCCCCCGGCGGTGGCGCCGACTCGGCCCGCGCGGCCTTCGCGATCCAGCAACGGGCCTACGAGGCGATCCAGGCCGGGCGCGCGGTGTACTCGCGCTCGGTCGCCGTCGGGGCGGACGTGGACGCGTACGTGCAGGTCTCGGGCGACGCCGGCGCCGTCGTGGCCGGTCTGCGCGGCGTGCTCGCGGCGCTGCGCGGCTGGCCGGACGTGCACCTCGTCCTGCGGCTGCTGTTCCCCGAGCCGCTGGAGGTGCAGCGGGAGCGGCTCGCGACGTTCGGCAGGGAGATCCTGCCCCGGCTCCGGGAGGGCGCGTGAGGATCGAGGACCGGGCCGCCATCGCCGACGTGATGGCCCTGTACTGCGTCGCCGCACCCACCACCTGCTCGGGCAGAGCCGGGTCACCTTCGACCCGACCGCACGGCGCCACCGCGGCCGAAGCGAGATGCCTCGACCGGTCCGAGCGGCGTTAGCCTGCTGACGACCACAGGAGAGTCGCGATGGTGCGAGCGCTGGTCACGGGCGCGGCATCCGGCTCGGGGCGGGCATGGCGCGGCTCGTCACGGGTGTCCACCTGCTGGACGACGGCGGATGGCCGGCGTGCCGATCCCCTTGCGACGGCGGGCACCCGACGTTAGGTTCCTAGCGTCGGTCGATCGTGACCGGGGGCACATGCTCCCGGCCACCCACCGCACGGCCGGTAGGCACAGGACGAGGAGGTCCGGATCATGGGCTCGATGGTCGGCGCGGCGGTGGTCCGCAAGGAGGATCCGGCCCTGCTCACCGGGCGCGGCACGTACGTCGACGACGTCCGGCTCCCCGGCACGGTGCACATGGCCTTCGTGCGCTCCTACCTCGCGCACGCGCGGATCCTCTCGGTCGACACCACCGAGGCGGCGGGCATGCCCGGTGTGCTCGGCGTGTGGACGAACGCCGACCTGGAGGGCCTGCCGCCGAACCGCTCCGTGCCCGGCATGGAGCGGCCGTGCCTGGCCAAGGACCGCGTGCACTTCGTCGGCGAGTGCGTCGCGGTCGTCGTCGCGACGGACCGCTACCTCGCCGCCGACGCCGCCGAGGCGGTCCTCGTCGAGTACGAGGAGCTGCCGGTGATGGCGTCGATCGCGGCCGCGACCGCCGAGGACGCCGTGCCGATCATCGAGGGCACGGCTTCCAACGTGGTGCTGGAGCAGGTCCTCTCGGCCACGGACGCCGAGGAGGAGCTCGCCGCGGCCCCGCACCGGCTCGCGATCCACCTGCGCAACCAGCGCTGCGCCGCGGTGCCGATGGAGCCGACCGTGTGCCTGTCGGACTGGCAGAGCTCCGGCCTCACGATCTACGCCACCACGCAGACCCCGCACCACATGCGCAACGAGATGGCGCAGATGTTCGGGCTCTCCCAGCAGGAGGTCCGGGTCGTCGCGCCGGACGTCGGCGGCGGCTTCGGCGCCAAGGCCTCCTGCTACCCCGAGTTCATCCTCACCGCGGAGCTGTCGCGGCGGCTGCGGCGCCCGGTCAAGTACGTCGAGACCCGCAGCGAGAACCTCACCTCGATGGTCCACGGCCGGGCCCAGGAGCACGACGTCGAGGTCGGCTTCGACGACGAGGGCCGGCTGCTCGCCCTGCGCGTGCGGATCACCCAGGACTGCGGCGGCTGGCCCGACGCGACCGGCATCGGGCTGCCCACGCTCACCTCGTTCATGTCCGGCGGCTGCTACAAGATCCCCGTCATCGCGCCGAGCTTCCGTTCGGTCGTCACCAACACCACCCCGGTCGGCTCGTACCGCGGCGCCGGCCGCCCCGAGGCGTCGTTCATGATCGAGCGGGTGGTCGACCACGTCGCCGCCGAGCTCGGGCTGGACCCGCTCGACGTGCGGCGGCGCAACTTCGTCCAGCCCGGCGAGATGCCGTTCGCCACCCAGTTCGAGGGCATCGTCTACGACGAGGCGAACTTCCCCGGCGCGCTCGACAAGGTGCTCGAGCACGTCGACTACCCGCAGCTGCGCAAGGAGCAGGCCGTCCGGCGGGACGACCCCTCGGCGCCGCTGCTCGGCATCGGGTTCTCCACCTTCGTCGAGATGGGCGGCTTCGGCCCCACCCCGCTGTTCGAGCAGTTCGGCTACGTCGGCGGCTGGGAGTCGGCCAACGTCCGGCTCAACGTCGACGGGTCCGCGGTGATCAAGGTCGGCACCAGCCCGCACGGGCAGGGCCACCAGACCGCCTTCGCACAGATCGTCGCGGACGAGCTGCAGATCGACTTCGACCGGATCACCCTGATCCACGGCGACACGGCCACCGTGCAGGAGGGCATCGGCACGATGGGCAGCCGCGGCGTGCCCGTCGGCGGCTCCGCGGTGATGAAGGCCGCGATCAAAGTGCGGGACAAGGCGGCGCGGATCGCCGCGCACATGCTCGAGGCGGACGAGTCCGACATCGAGCTGGTCGACGGGACGTTCCGGGTCAAGGGCGCCCCCGGCAAGTCGGTGGGTATGGGCGAGGTCGCGGTGCGGGCGTTCAAGCCCCACCTGCTGCCCGACGGCTTCGACCTCGGCCTCGACGAGACGGCCTTCCACGAGCCGCAGAACCTCTCCTACCCGTCCGGCGCCCACTGCTGCGTGGTCGAGATCGACCGCGACACCGGCAAGGTGCGGATCGCCCGGTACGTCGCCGTCGACGACTGCGGCACGGTGATCAACCCGCTGATGGCCAAGGGGCAGATCCACGGCGGCGTCGCGCAGGGCATCGCCCAGGCCCTGCTCGAGGAGGTCTCCTACGGCCCGGACGGCCAGCCGCTGGCCGGCACGCTCGTCGACTACACGCTGCCCAGCGCCGTCGACCTCCCCCACTACGAGACCGACCACCTCGTGACGAAGACGAGCTTCAACCCGCTCGGGGCGAAGGGGCTCGGCGAGTCGGGGGCGACCGCCGCGCCGCAGGCCGTGGTCAACGCGGTGGTCGACGCGCTGTCCCACCTCGGCGTCCGGGACGTCGAGATGCCGTGCACCCCCCAGAAGGTCTGGCGGGTCCTCCAGCAGAACGGAAGCTGAGATGTCCCACCACAAGGTCCGGATCACGGTCAACGGCACCGCGGGCGAGGACGAGATCGAGTCCCGCCTGCTGCTGGTGCACTACCTGCGCGAGACGCGCGGGCTCACCGGCACCCACGTCGGCTGCGACACCTCCAACTGCGGGGCCTGCACGGTGATGCTCGACGGGAGGACGGTGAAGTCCTGCACCGTGCTGGCGGTGGCCGCCGACGGCGCGGACGTCCTCACCGTCGAGGGCCTCGCCGGCGACCGTGAGCTGTCCCCGGTGCAGGAGGGCTTCCGGCAGTGCCACGGCCTGCAGTGCGGCTACTGCACCCCCGGCATGGTCATGGCCGCCACCGGGCTGCTGCTCGAGAACTCCGCACCCGACGACACCGAGATTCGCGAGGGCATCGAGGGGAACCTCTGCCGCTGCACCGGCTACGACATGATCGTCGACTCCGTCCGGTGGGCGGCGGCGAACGGCGGCGCGGGCGAGGCCGCGTCGCGGCACCTCCACGGCGGCGGCGCCCTCGCTCCCGACGACGCCGGACCCGCGCCGTCGGGCTCGCAGCCCGCCCCCGTCGTCACCCCCTGACGACCCGTCACCTGAGGAGGACCCCATGGCCGCAGTCCTGCGCGGGCTCGAGGGCAAGAACGTGCTGATCACCGGAGCGGCGAAGGGGCAGGGCTTCAGCCACGCCAAGGCCTTCGCCGACGCCGGCGCCGACATCGCCGCCCTCGACATCACCGAGCCGATCACCGACATCTACCCGCTGGCCACGACGCAGATGCTCGACGACACCGTGCGGGCGATCGAGGAGAAGGACCGGCGGATCATCCCGCTGCCCTGCGACATCCGCGACGAGTCCCAGGTCGAGGCCGCCGTCGCGAAGGCGCTGGACTTCTTCGACGGCCGCATCGACGTCCTGGTGTGCAACGCCGGCGTCGCGGCGCTCGACTCGATCCAGGGCATGCGCTCGCACGTCCTGGACGCCGTGATCGACACCATCGTCAAGGGCCACATGTACGTGGCGAAGTACGTGGTCCCGAACATGATCGGCCGGGGCGCCGGCAAGATCGTCAACATCTCGTCGGGCGTCACCGGGTCCGGGCACGCCCAGCTCTCGCACTACGTCGCGGCCAAGCACGCGATCGAGGGCCTGACCTCGGCGTGGGCCTTCGAGCTCGCCGAGTTCGGGATCAACGTCAACTGCATCGCGCCGGCCACCATCCGGCCGGGCGAGGGCCAGGGGTCCGGCATGGTGCTCGGGCTCGCGGGCGAGGTCGACATGACGCCGGACGACGCGTACGAGATGTTCTCCGCCGCGGGCAACATGCCCGGCGCCAAGTGGCGCACCGAGGTGCAGCACATCACCGACGCGGTGCTCTTCCTCGCGTCGGACAACGCCGACCAGATCACCGGCCACGTCCTGCGTGTCGACGCGGGTCAGGGAGCCAAGTAGGACCACCACCGCAGTCGGGGGACGCGCATGACCACCACGGAGAACCGACCCACAAAGCCCGTCTTCGACCAGGACCAGGAGGCGATGCGCTGCCCGTACCCGCACTACGCGGAGCTGCGGCGCACCGCCCCGGTCTTCCACGACCCGGAGTACGACATCTACGTGGTGACCCGGCACGCGGACATCGAGAAGGTCAACACCCGGCCCCGGCTGTTCTCGAGCCAGAACCCCATGGGGCCCACGGTGTCCGGCGCGATCGCGGCGATCACCCGGGCGATGACGGACGTGACGCCGGAGTTCGCCGAGCGGGTCCGGGTGGTCATGAGCCGCGGCGACGTCCTGTTCACCCAGGACCCGCCGCACCACAGCCGGCACCGGCGGATCCTCAACAAGGCGCTCACCCCGCGGTCCGTGGCCCGCATCGAGCCGCAGATCCGGCAGATGTGCCACGCCCTCGTCGACCGGTTCGCCGGCGACGGGCAGGTCGACCTCGTCCCCGCCTTCTGCTCCCCCGCCCCGATCCACGCGCTGGCCACGCTGCTCGGCGTGCCGGTGGAGAGCTCCGGGGACTTCCGGCGCTGGGCGGACGCGATCAACTCCACGATCGGCACCTCCATGACGGACGAGGAGCTGCTCGGCACGCTGGAGACGCAGATCGAGTTCTGGACGTTCTTCGAGAACGAGGTCGAGGACCGCCGGCTCCACCCGAAGGACGACCTGATCACCGCGGTGGTCCAGGCCCGCAACGAGGGCGACGCACCGCTCACGCCCAACGAGATGGTCGGGTTCTTCAGCCAGCTCATCGGCGCCGGCGCGGACACCACCACCAAGCTGATCTCGTCGTTCATGCTGATGCTCTGCGAGGACCCGGCGCTGATGACGCGGGTGCGGGAGCACCCCGAGGACCTTCCGCGGTGCCTGGAGGAGGGCCTGCGGCTGGAGTCGCCGGTGCAGGGCCTGTTCCGGGTCGCGACGGCCGACACCGAGCTGGGCGGGGTCCCCATCCCGGCCGGCGCGCACGTCTGGGTCGTCTACGCCTCGGGCAACCGGGACTCCGAGGTCTTCGACCGCCCGGACGAGTACGACGCCGACCGGGAGAAGCTCCGCTCGCACCAGGCGTTCGGGCACGGGCCGCACTCCTGCATCGGCGCACCGCTGGCCCGAGCGGTGGCCCGGATCGGGTTCGAGGTGCTCCTCGAGCGGCTCGACGACATCGCGCTCGCCGAGCCCGGGTTCGTCCCGCGCTACGACCCCAGCTACGTGATGCACGGGATGCAGTCGCTGCCGCTCACCTTCCGGGCCCGATGAGCTCCGACCTCGCCCCCGACGTCGCCTCGGACCTCGTCGCGGAGCTCGCGGCCCTGCGGCGGAGGGTCGACGTCCTGGAGTCCCAGGACCGGATCCGGCGGCTGCGCAACAGCTTCCACGACTTCGTCAACACGGACCGGTGGGCGGAGATCGGCGGGCTGTTCACCGAGGACGCCGAGCTCGACTACGACTACCTGGGCCGCGCGTCGGGCCGCGCGGCCGTCGGGGAGTTCTTCGCCGCGATCCCGCGGCTGCTCCCCGCCGACGCGGGGGCGCCGTTCGTGCGGCAGTTCGTGCACGGGCACTCGGTCGAGGTGGACGGGGCGGCCGGGGACACGGCCACCGGCACCAGCCACCTGTTCGCCACCCCGATCTACCACGGCACGAGCTTCCTGTTCTCCGGCCGGTTCGCCGACACCTACGCCCGGGTCGACGGCGAGTGGCTCTTCGCCTCGGTCACGCTGGAGATCTGGTACTCGGTGCCGCTCGCCGAGGGGTGGGCGACCGGGGAGCGGCACCGCATGTCGCTGTAGGTGTCGGCCGCTCGCGACTTCCTGTGTGGACGGCACGCCCGCGGGTACACCGGACCATGAGGTCTCGCTCGCCGGCGGGTGCCGGGCGGGTCGGTCCCCGGGCCGCGGCGGCGGTGCCGGCCCTGATCGTGGCTCCGCTCCTCCTGATGGGGTGCCGCACGGTGTCCTCGGGCGCGGAGACCGTCGCCCGGGAGTTCGTCGGCGCGTCGGTGGCGGGCGACGTCCGGACCGAGTGCGACCTGCTGGCGCCCGCGACGCGCGACACCCTGGAGCACCAGCGCGGCGGCCCGTGCGAGACGGCGCTGGCCCGCGTCGCGCTGCCGGGTGGCACGGTCGTGGGTGCCGAGGAGTGGGCCGACCGGGCGCAGGTCCGGACGACCGCGGACACCCTCTTCCTCACCCGGACGTCCGGCGGCTGGCGCGTCGCCGCCGCCGGGTGCGTCCCGCGCGGCGAGGCGCCCTACGTCTGCACCCTGGAGGGACCATGAGCGGCACCCGGGCGATCTTCCTGACCTACCTGCTGCTCCTCGCCCTCGGACTGGCCTGGTTCACGGCCGCGGGGGTGCTCCACCGATGATGCGCTTCCTCCGGGAGAACGCCCTGAGCCTCGCGTTCGGCCTCGGGTTCCTGCTCGTGCTCGGCGGGCAGGCCGTCGTCGGGTACGCGGACTTCACCCAGCAGCAGCTGAGCTCGGGCGGCGAGGCCGTCGGCTTCGGGACGTACGTGACGTCGTCGAGCTTCGGGGTGGACGTCGCCGAGAACTGGCAGTCCGAGTACCTGCAGTTCTTCCTCTACACCATGGCGACGGTGTGGCTGCTGCAGCGCGGCTCGCCGGAGTCGAAGCCGCTCGGGGACGCGGGCCGCGAGTCGGACGAGGAGCAGGCCGTGGGCCGGCACACCCGGGACGACTCACCCCCTGCGGCCGCGGCAGGCGGCCTGCGCACCGGGCTGTACTCCCGCTCGCTCGGCCTGGTCGTCGGGCTCGTGTTCCTGGCCTCGTGGACCGCGCAGTCCGTCGCGGGGTGGGCCGCGTTCAACGCCGAACAGCTCGCGGAGCGTCAGGACACCGTGTCCTGGGCCGGCTACCTGGTCGAGCCGGACTTCTGGAACCGCACGCTGCAGAACTGGCAGTCCGAGCTGCTCGCCGTCGGGTCGTTCGCCGTGCTGGCGGTCTTCCTGCGCGAGCGCGGCTCACCGGAGTCGAAGCGGGTGGGCGCGGCGCACGACGCCACCGCCGACAGCGGCTGAGCGGTCCTCCCGGCCACTCACACGACCCCGTGGAGCAGGTGCCACGCCCGCGCGGCCACGTGCAGGTTGAGCCGCGTGTCCACGGCACCCAGGTCGAGCCCGCTGATCTCCCTGATCCGCCGGAGCCGGTAGCGCAGCGTGCTCCGGTGGATCAGGAGCGCGCGGGCGGTGGCGTCGTAGTTTCCGCCCTGCTCGAGGTACTGCCACACGGTGCGGACCAGCTCGGCGCCGTTCGTGGAGTCGTAGTCGAGCAGCGGGCCGAGCCACTCCCGGACGTACCCGCGCACCTCGCCGTCGTCGCCGTCGACGGTGAGGACGCGATAGATGCCGAGGTCCTCGTACCGGGTCACCCCGCTGGGCCGGCCGGAGCCGAGGCGCACGGTGAGCGCTCGCTGCGCCTCCAGGAAGGAGCGGGCGAGTCCCGCCGGGTCGCGGCAGACCGCGCCGACGCCGATCGCGCCTACGCCGCTCCCGGAACCTGCGGGCAGCCCGTCGGTCACGGCCCGGTGCAGCTCCTCCCAGGGACACCGCCCGTTCGGCTCCTCGGGCTCGGGTGCCACCAGGACGATGCCGTCCGGGCGCCGGGTGAGCAGGGCCGTATCCCCGAGGGCGGCCCGGGTGGCCTGCTCCACGGCGCCGACCAGGCCCTCCTCGGCCGGCCAGCGCAGCACCAGCACCCGGTGCGGGCTGGTGAGGTCGTGCCCCAGGGCCTCGGCCCGGGCCCGGGCACCGGCGTCGTCGGTCCCGGCGAGCAGGTCGTCGACGAGGTCGCGGCGCAGCCGCAGCTCGGTCTCGACCAGGTTGCGCTGGTGGCTGAGCTCGACGGTCAGCATGAGAGCGCCGTGCTGCAGGACGAAGGCCTCGTACTCCCCCGCGCCGCCGTCGGGGTCGACCAGCGCGAGCACGCCCAGCACCTCGTCGCGCGGCCGGGCCACGGCCACCAGGCGGTCGCGGTCGCGCACCGGGGTCGGGCTGCGGGAGGCCGCGTCGAGGAGGGCGGCGCGCCGTCGGCGTTCGGCACGGCAGGGCTGCTCGGGACGCCCCGGCCCGGCCCAGGCCCGCAGCCCGCCGACGGCGTCCTCGACGGCCACGGGCAGGCCGGTCAGCCGGTGGACCTCGGCCGCGATGCCCGCCTCCCCCGACTCCGCGGCGACCGCGGCGGCGAGCCGCTCATGAGCGTCCCGACGGCGGCGCAGATCGGCGACGGCGGCGGTGAGCCCGGCGTTCGCCTCCGCCAGCGACGCGTTGGCCCGGCGCAGCTCGCTGGCGGCGGCGTGCTCGCGCCCGCGCAACCGGGCGGTGCCGAGCGCGTGGTTCATCTGCTGCACGAGGATCCGCAGCACCACGAGGTGTTCCCGGGGTGGGGCGTGGCCGCAGGCCACCACGAGGTGCCCCTCGTGAATGTTTCTGGCACGCAACGCGTACGCCCTGGCCCAGCCGGTGCCCGCCTGGGCCGCGACGTCGCCGTCGGCGTCGCCGAGCTCGGCCAGACGAGCGGCCAGGTCCGGCCGGTCGACGCGGCGCCCGTCAGGGGAGCGCACGCCCCCGCGGCCCGCGTCGAGCAGCGTCACGACCGGGCTGCAGGAGGTCAGCGCGGCCACCGCGGCCATGGCGCGGTCGACGATCTCGCCCACGTCGACCAGCTCCGTCAGGGCCGAGGAGAAAGTGATCAGCCGCCGCAGGTTCGCGTTCTCCCGGCGCAACGCCCGGTCGGTACGGCAGCACGGCATCTCGCGCCTCCTCACCACGGCAGCAGGTCCGCCTACCCCCGGGCGGGGCGGATCATGCGCGGATCGCGGGCCGGGATCGCGCACCGTCCCGCCGGGCCCAGGCCCGGTCCGCGGTTTGGCGTCGCGGGGCCGGTTCCCGGCCGGGACAGCCGGGGCGACCCTTGTCGTGTCGCGGCCGTACCCGGGCCGCCGGCCCCCGCGAGGAGGTGGTGTCCGTCGAGATACTCGCCAGGCAGCCAGGTAGGCGCCGGCCGGTCGGGACGCCCTTCGACCGGCCGGCGCCTCGTCGTGTGGACCCGTTCGTGGGACGATGTCCAGCGCGAGTCCGCAGCCGTCCGCACGTCCGGCGGTATCAGGTCCGAACGGCTCTGCCTCCCACCGGGAGACGGGCTCCGATCGGAAGGACCGCCTCATGGACACTGTGCGCACCAGCCGCTACGAACGGTACGAGGGCGGTTCTCCGGCCGCCGAGATCCCGGTCTTCGAGGCGATGGCCCGGGAGATCATGCGGGTCCAGGAACGGAACCGGCGTCGGGCCGGAGACCGGTCGGTGCGTCGGGCTTTCCACTCCCGCGCACTGCTGGGCGTCGAGGATGCCCGTCTGGAGGTCTCGCCGGATCTCGACCCGGGCCTACGCCAGGGCTGCTTCTTTCCCGGTGCCACGTGGCCGGTCACGGTCAGGCTGTCCGCTGCGAGCGGGATAGCGCATCCCGACACCGAGCCCGACCTGTACGGCATCGCGCTCAGGGTGCACGCGGACGACGTGAGCCACGACCTGCTCATGACCAACTTCGAGGTCTCCCCGGCGGCGAACGCACGCGAGTTCGTGGCGATGGCCGTCGCCACGGCCGGCCGGACCTCCCGAGCCGGCAAACTCGTCGGGCTCGTGACGAGGCTGCCGCTGCGCGTCGGGCTGCGGGCGACCGTGCGCATCGTGCGCAACCTCGCGAGATCGAACCGCGCCGTCGACAGCCTCGCGGAGGAGACCTACTGGTCGCGCGGGGCGATCGCGTGGGGCACGGCCCGCCCGGTCCGGTACCGGCTGCGACCGCTCGCCTCACCCCCGACACCGAAGGTCGACGGTCCGGCTCGGCTGCGAGGAGACCTCGTCCGACGGCTGAGCGCGGGCGAGGTGGTGTTCGCGTTCGAGGTCCAACGGTACGTCTCGGAGCGCCGGACCCCGGTCGAGAACACGGCGAAGCGCTGGGACGCACCGTGGGAACCCGTCGCCCGGCTCGTGCTGCCGCGCCGGGAGTGCGCGAGCGCCGGGTCCGTGCTGGCCGAGCACCGGGTCGAACGCCTCGCCTTCAACCCCTGGAACACGACGGCCGACTTCCGCCCCCTCGGGAACCTCAACCGAGCCCGGCGGGCGGCCTACGAGGCGAGCAGCGCGTACCGCTCGGCGGAGCGGTACCCCGAGGACGAGCCTCCGGTGCAGGCGGTCGCCGCCGCGGCGGCGGGCACGGTGTTCCGGTTGGTGGACCGGGTCCGACCGTGGCACGGACTCCCGACGCCGCTCGCCCTGCTGAATCTCGCGCTCATGCGACGGCGGTTACGGCAGCACAACCTGATCGACCCGGCAGCACCGGACTCGGTGGAGGTGCGGGCGCCCGCGAACCCGTCCGCGGAGGCCCGCCGCCGACGGACCTACACGGGGCGGGACAACGATCTGTCCGAGCCCGCGATGGGCTCGACAGGCACCGTGTTCGGCCGCAACATGCCGGACGGGCCGGGGGTACTCGGATCGCCCGACCCGATCACGGTCGCCGATCGGCTGATGGCCCGCACACGGTTCATCCCTGCACCCTCGCTGAACGTCCTGGCCGCCGCCTGGATCCAGTTCCAGGTCCACGACTGGGTCAACCATCGGCGCAGGCCCCTCACGGACGACCCGATCAGGCTTCCCCTCCCTCCCGGCCGGCCGTGGCGGAACCGCCCCGGTGACGGCCCGCCCGATCGCGAGATGCTGATCGCCCGGGACGCGGACGCCGGGATCAACGACACCTCGCACTGGTGGGACGGCTCGGAGGTCTACGGCGCGAACGCGGAGCGCGCCCACGAGCTGCGGGAGGACGGGGGCGCGGGTGCGCGCCTGGTCCTCGACGGGGGCCACCTGCCGCTCGACCGCGGCCTCCCGCTGACCGGCTTCTCGGACAGCTGGTGGCTCGGGCTCAGCATCGTGCAGACGCTGTTCGCCCGTGAGCACAACGCGGTGTGCGACGCGCTCGAACAGGAGTACCCCGGCCTCGGGCCCGAGCGCACGTACCAGATCGCCCGCCTGGTGGTCTCCGCGCTCATCGCCAAGATCCACACTGTGGAGTGGACCCCGGCCGTCCTCGCGACCGACGTGATCGACCAGGCGCTGAACGTGAACTGGCGGGGCGCGCAGAACCGTCTGCTCACCCGGTTCGGACTGCGGCTGCTCGATCCCCGCGCGGTCCACGGCATCCCCGGCTCGGCGCCCGGGCACGACGGGGTGCCGTTCGCGCTCACGGAGGAGTTCGTCACCGTCTATCGCATGCACCCCCTCATCCCGGACGACTACGTGTTCCTCGACCACGCGTCCGGCCGGGAGCGGGAACGCACGGAGTTCCTCGACATCCAGGGGCTCGGTGCCGAGAAGGTCCACCGCCGGATCGGCCTGCCGGACGCGGTGTTCTCGTTCGGCAACGCGAGCCCCGGAGCGGTCTCCCTGCACAACTTCCCGAACGCGCTGCGGGCGTTCGAGCGGGACGGGGAGATGGTCGATCTCGCGGTGGTCGACGTCGTCCGCACCCGGACCCGTCGGGTTCCCCGGTACAACGAGTTCCGTGCCGCCCTGCACATGCCGCCCGTGCGCAGCTTCGCCGAGCTGACGGACGACCACTCGACCCGGACCGCCCTCGCCGAGCTGTACGGCGAGGTCGACCAGGTGGACACCGTGGTCGGGCTGCTCGCCGAGCAGCCCCCGGCCGGCTTCGGCTTCAGCGACACGGCGTTCCGCATCTTCCTCCTCATGGCTTCCCGACGGCTCCAGAGCGACCGCTTCCTCACGGTGGACTACCGGCCCGAGATCTACACCGAGCTCGGCCTGGACTGGGTGGAGCGGGGCGGCATGGCGGACGTGATCCGGCGGCACTGCCCGGAGCTGATCGGCGCCGTGCCGGAGGGCAGGGCGGTGTTCGCGCCCTGGTCGTGAGCCCGTCCTCAGCCCGTCCGATACCGCAGGACGGCCGTCGTGGCCCCGAGCCGGGCCAGCCCGCGTGCCCGTGTCGGACCGATGCTGCCGATGGGCATGCCCAGCCGCCGGCCGATCTGCCGGTAGGTCAGGTCGGGCTCGGCCGCCAGGAGGGCCAGGAGCTCACGCTGGACGGGCGGCAGCTCGGCGAGCCCGTGGCGCACGGCCTCCGCGGCCTCGGCCCGGAGCAGGGCGTCGTCGGGATCGGGATGGTCGGCCGGTGCCTCGGTGCCCGGCTCGTCGAGCGGGACGATCCGGAGGCGGCCGCGCAGGGCGCGGAGGCATTCGTGGCGGGTCGTCGTCGCGATCCACCCCGGCAGGGCCCGGGGCTCGCGAATCGACGTCAGGTTCTCCCAGAGCCGCAGCCAGACCGTCTGGCTGACGTCCTGGGTGTCGCGCTCGTCGAGCCGGTAGCCCCGGGCGACGCGGCGCACCACCGGGCCGTAGCGTTCGACCAGGGCGCGCCACGCAGCCTCGTCACCGGCCGCGGCGGCGATCACCACGGACCGGACGTCCGGGACCGGCGCGGGAGGACCCGGCGGGGAGGTCGACGGCGGGTACACGTCACGTGGGGGCATCGGGTTGCCCTTCTCAGGTGCCGGAAGTGCTGGTCAGGACCACTTTCGGAGCCCGGGCAGGAGCACGTCCAAGCCCTTTCGGGAGCGGGGGCGAGAGCGTCCACGCGGGCGCGGAACCGCGAGACCGTGCGGTCGAGCCTGGTACCTCCAGACCTGGAGGTCCTACGCTGGAGGTGGCGGTCCGGAGGTTCGTGCGAGGAGACGATGCAGCGGGACGAGGACCTGTCGACCATCCTGTCCAACGTCGCGGCGGACGCCCGTCCGACGACCCGGGCGAAGATCGCGAACAGCCCGGAGACCCGGGCGTTCCTCGAGATCGGCCTGCAGCTGCTGCGGGACGACCTCCTGGACCACCGGGGCCCCGACATGCTCGACGAGCACGACGCCGGCACCCGGCTGTTCGCCGGGCTCTCCCAGGCACGGTTGATCGAGCGCGCCGAGCGGATCGCGGCCGGCGAGGACCGACCCGCGATGCTCACGGTCGGGATGTTCCGCGACCGGTGGCGCTACAAGAGCCGGTACACCGAGGACCTCATCGCCTACCTCATGCGGCCGTCGCTCACCGAGACGACGATGAACGAGCTCCGGGAGGCCGCGCTGAACCTGCCTTCGGACCTGCCGTTCCCGCTGCTCGCACGGCACCTGGCGGACGCCGTGATGACAGCGACGATGCGGGACCCGCTCTGGAGTCTGCAGACCATCGTCTGGGTCGCGTTGCCCAGCCATCCGCGGGTCCAGCGCTATCTGAAGGCCCGGTACGAGCAGTGGATCGCCGCGTGGGCGTCGACCTACGAGCAGCTGGCGGCCCGGTACGACCTGCGCCTGCGCCCCGGCGTGACCTGGCTCGACGTCGCCGAGATGTTCAACGCCGTCGCGGACGGAGCGAGGGTGCGAGGCATGGCGATGGGGGCGGTGGCGAGCCTCTCGTCCGGCGACAGCGTGGTCGTGGGAGCGATCCGTGCGATGATGCCCACTCTCTTCCTCAACGCGGAAAACCTCGCCGAGCCCGGTTCGTGAATGGATCGCGGAATGCGTGGCACAATCGACGCGCCGGCCGCCTCGACGAATTCCGATCACCGTCTCCACGCCGCGGCGTGATCGCACTGGACGCGCAGGGGGAGCAGCGCTTCCGATCGACGGCGCGCCACGACGTCAATACGTAGACGTGCGTACAGGCGGCTCCCCGAGCGCCGGGCACAATGGATCGAGACGTCCGCGGCGCAGATCGTGCAGGAATGACGAGGCGGGTCCGCACGAGGAGAACGACGGTGCAGCATGCTGTCGATCGACAGGAACGAACACGGGAGCGGTCAGCACACGGACCGGACGAGCGAAGCAGTGGCCCGATGACCACCCACGAGATCACGCTGTCGATCCCCCTGCAGGTCTCGGTTCGGCTCGGTCCGCCCGATCCGGCGGAGACCGCCGGAGTCGTCGACAGCATCCGGGTCGCTCCGGAGATCGCGCCGGCCGGCCTGGAGGCCGCACGTCCCTTGGACTACTACACCGGCTACATCGGTTACGCGGCGGACTTCCTCGGGACGCCGGTGCCACTGCCGACATTGAGTTCCGAGCAGCGGCAGAACGCAGCCGAGAACGTCCTCGCCACTGACGGGGCAGATCCGGCGGTCCTGCCGTACACGCATTTCAGCCTGGTCATGAATCGACGGAGACAGCTCGCCTACTACACAGCGGTCAACATCGACGGTGCACAGTCCGAGAAGCTCGAGCGCGGCCGTGACAAATGGTACTTCGACCCGCGGATAGCCGAGTCCGAGCAGATCGGTGAAGGACTGTACGCGCGAAACGCGCTGGACCGCGGCCACCTCGTCCGCCGGCTCGACCCCGTGTGGGGTCCGCAGGCACGTCGCGGCAACGACGACACCTTCCACTTCACCAACTGCTCCCCTCAGCACGAGCGGTTCAACCAGTCCGACGAGCTGTGGCAGGGTCTGGAGGACTACATCCTCGAGCACGCCGACGCCGAGGAGCGGAAGGTCACCGTGTTCACCGGGCCGGTGCTCGGTGAACAGGACCCCCTCTACAAGGGTGTCCGGCTGCCCCTCGCGTTCTGGAAGATCCTCGTCTACCTGAAGGGCCGGAACGGCCTCGCCGCTGCGGGGTATCTGCTCGACCAGACCCGTCTCATCGAGGACATGCTCGGCAGGGAGGCGGCGTTCGACGCCGGCGTCTACCGGGTCCGCCTCAGCCACCTCGTCGGCAGCACCGGGTTGGACTTCGCCCACCTGCAGGCGCACGAGCTGCCCCTCGCCTCCGGTGGCTGGGAGACCGCTCCGGAGCGCGTACGTATTCACGAGGACTTCAGCAACGTCGTCCTCTAGGAGTGGGCGCCCCGCTTCTGCGCCGGGCGCCACCGGGATCGTCAGGCCGGTGTGGCCTCACCGGCTCCTGTCCGTTCGGGAGGCACCGATGGATGTGCGACAGCAGCAGGAGCGTGTGGCGGAGCGATACCGGCGGACGACCGCCGAACGGGAGGAGATCCGGCGCCGCCAGGAGGAAGCCGGTACTCCGGTCGTCGTCGACGACGAGGAGCAGCTTCGCGCCCGCGCCTCCCGGTTGCTGGCCAACGGCGAGGTCGGTGCGAGCGCGCTCTCCCACGCCCTCTCCGACGGGCACGCACTGCGGCCCACGGTGTTGTTCGAACGGATCCTCGGGGTCGCGAGCGAACTGCAGAGCGTCAACTTCCTCGCCCGAGGGGAGCGCGCGGCGCGCGCCGTCGGGCGGATCTCCATCCTGGAGTCCGGGCGACTCGCCGGCTTCGGCACGGGCTTCCTCGTGGGCGAGCGGCTCCTCCTGACGAACAACCACGTCCTCCCGGATCCCGACACCGCGACGTCGTCGTTCGTCGAGTTCGATCTCGAGCTCGACGTCGACGGCGTGACGAAGCGGACCGACCGGTACGACCTGGACCCTGCCACGCTGTTCGTGACACACGTCGATCTCGACTTCTCCCTCGTGGCGGTCGCGCACGGTGACGGAGGCCGCAGGCCCGGCTCGGTGCACGGCTGGCACCGGCTGATCGCCAACCAGGGGAAGATCGTCATCGGGGAGCCGGTCAACATCGTCGGGCATCCGAACGGCAGGGCCAAGGAAGTCGCGGTCCGCGACAACGCCCTGCTCAACCAGTTGCCGGACTTTCTGCACTACCGCACCGACACCGAGCCCGGGAACTCCGGCTCGCCGGTCTTCAACGACCAGTGGGAGGTCGTGGCCCTGCACCACGCCGGCGTGCCCGGTCCGGACGGGCAGAGCTGGATCGCCAACGAGGGCGTGCGTGTCAGCGTGCTTCTCGCTCATCTCGCCGGGTCGGACCTGTCCCCGGCCCAGCGCACCGTGCTGACCGAACTCGGTTCCCAGGCGATGCCCAGCGACGTCGCTCCGGTCGAGGTGGGTATCCGCCGTGAGGTGCCCCCGGTCGTCGTGAGCCCCCGCCCCGGCGCGCTCGGCACGACGCGCATCGCACCGAACGAGACGAGGACGGCCGGTCTCACCGGCAGGCTCATCGGGCAGCGGGCCGTCGTCTTCCTCCACGGCCGTGGTCAGGAAGGCCACGATCCCGTTCAGCTGCGTGCGGCGTGGGCGGGTGGACTCGCCCGCGGTCTCGCGATCGGTCAGCAGGCTCCGCTCGACGCCACCGCTGCGTGGTTCCCCGTCTACGGAGACGCGCTCGTCGCCGCCCTCGACAAGCCGGAGCGCGCCGACGCTGCCGCGTCCGCGGCGTGTGCCGCCGAGGCCCTGGCACCCGTGCAGGCCTCGACCCGGGCGGTCTACGCGGAGCTGATCGACCAGGCCGCCGCCCGTGCCGGGATGCCACCCGAGGAGCGCCGGGCGGCACAGGAAGCCGGGTTCCTCGGCGGCCTGGTTGCCGCGCTGCAGGGCCCGCTGTCCTGGCTCGCCGACCGCAGCGGTCTGGACGACCTCGCGATCGCGGCGTTCTTCCACGACGTCGCCGCCTATCTCGACCGCGAGTCGGTCCGCTCCGCGGTGCTCGATGCGGTCAGAGCCGACCTGCCCGTCGACGGTGAGTGGGTGCTGGTCAGCCACAGCCTCGGCAGCGTCGTCGCGATGGACCTGCTCACGCAGCTCCCCGACCGGGTCGACGTGCCGCTCCTCGTGACCGCCGGTAGTCCACTCGGCCTCGACGCCGTGCAGAAGCGGCTGCTCGCCGGTGGCCCGGTGCGTCCGCAGCGTGTGGGGACATGGGTCAATGCATGGGCCGCGGCCGACGCCGTGTCGATCGGCTGTCCCCTGAACGACGACTGGCCCGCTGTGCACGACGTCCGGACGAGCAACCCGAAGGACCGGGCGCACGACATCGCCGAATATCTGGCGGACCCCGCGGTGGCGGAGATGATCGGCCAATCGGTGAGGTAGCGGAGCCGGCGTGCCGGTTCGTTGACTTCCCCTGCCGGCCTGACCCTGGTCGCAGGGTTTCGCGTACGTCCTGCGGGGCCGGGGCGGCGGACGGGGCGGGATCTCCGCGGCCGAGGGCACCCTCGGCGTCGGCCGGCACCCGGGTCCGCAGGGAGCGCTCGACGGCCGGTGAACCGGGCGTGACCACAACGGTCGATCACCCGGCCGAGCGGAGGTGAACGACCGCCGGGAGGCGAGAACGACGAAGGCCGGTGTCCCCGTCGAACGGACACCGGCCTCCGCCGGGACGACAGGATGTGAACCTGCGCCCCCGTGAACCCCAGCTACCTACGGATCAGACGTGCTCGGTCCCGACGTCGTGCGACCCCTCCATGCCGCGGTGCTCCTCGTGACCACGGTCCTCGGTCCGGGGCTGGTCGTAGCGCTCGTCGTGCCCGGAGCGGACGTCCTGGTGCTCGTAAGGGTGCTGGTCGTCGCGGTGCATGTCGTCGCGGTGCATGTCGTCGCGGTGCATGTCGTCCCGGCGTGTGTCGTCCCGGCGCGTGCCGTCGCGGTGCTCGTCCCGGGTCCGCTGGTCGTCACGGTCGCGGCCGCGGTACTCGTCACGGTCGCGGTGTTCGTCGCCCTCACGCCGGGTGCCCTCGAAGTGCCGGCCGTGCTCCCCACGGTCCTGGCGCTCGCCCCGGAACCCCTCGCGGTGCTCCTCGCGCCCGCGGTGCTCCCCGCGGTCCCGGTACTCCTCGCGCCCGCGGCCCTCCTCGCGCCCGCGGTACTCCTCGCGCCCGCGGCCCTCCTCGCGCCCGCGGTGCTCCCGGCGGTCCCGGTGCTCCCCCCGCTCGCGGTGCTCCCCCCGCTCGCGGTACTCGCGCCCGCGGTGCTCCCCGCGGTCCCGGTGCTCCTCCCGCTCGCGGTGCTCCTCGCGCTCCCGCTCCCGGTACTCGCGCTCGCGGTGCTCCTCCCGCTCCCGCTCCCGGTACTCGCGCTCGCGCTGCTCCTCCCGCTCGCGGTCCAGTTCGGCGCGGTGCTCCTGCTGCTCGTGCCCGAAGACGTCCCCGCTGCGGGTGTGCTCACCCGTGCTCCGGTCGGCCATGACGGTGAGGCGGTCCACAGCGGTGGTGGCAGCGCCGAGCTCGGCATCCTGGCTGGTCGCGGTGGTGTCGTCGGTGGGGGTTGTGGCTGCGTCCATCGGATCTCTCCTCCTCGGTTCCCGGGGCGTCTCCCCGGTCCTCTGAAGGATGGGCGTCACTGTGCGCTCGCACCGTCGGTCGACCGGACCTCTGGCCGGAGGGTCCTGCTGTCCCCCGATCGACGGACGCGGCGATGCAGGTCGATCTCGCGCGGCCTGGCCCGCCTGGCTTGCACTTGCCGGTCCGCCCACGTCGCCGGACAGGTGTATCGCTGCTGGCTCGATGCGAGATCAGCGGCACACTGACCACGGAGGTTCGAGCATGCAGTCGACGATCATCTGAGCGCGGGCGGCGGGTGCCCGCACGTCCGCTCAGCAGGGGCCGACAGCCACGAGGCCGCAGGGAGAAACGACGAAGGCCGGTGTCCCCGTCGAATGGACACCGGCCTCCGTCGACCGTCGGGACGACAGGATTTGAACCTGCGACCCCTTGACCCCCAGTCAAGTGCGCTACCAAGCTGCGCCACGTCCCGGCCGCCCCCGTGAGGGCTCGATCAGCCTACCGCACCACCGATCGACTCCCTGCACCGACCCGGACCTCGCTCCCCCCAACTCGTCCGCGAACGAACCCGCCGAGGGCCACACGGTGGGGCACCACCGTGACGGTCCCCGTCAGTCTGGTTCGGACGTCCCGGCGACACCACCGCCGTCGGTCGCCCCGTGCAGGCGACTTTCGTGGGTACCCGCCGGTAACCACGTTCCGACCAGCGCGTCAGCCGGTGGGCGTGCCGAGGTGGGCGGTGCGGGCGGCGGTCGCCGCCGGCTCGACGAGGGGGCGCAGCCGGACGCGGCGCTCCTCGTCGTCGATCAAGGGGCACGTGCCGCAGTAGCGGGGGCTGCCGTCGGCGTGGGTGCGGCTCGGGATCCGGTAGTGCAGGCAGCAGGTGCCGCGGACCTGGGCGAGCGTCGCGCGCCCGTGGCCCCGCAGCGGGAACGGGACCGGGCGGTCGAAGTTCACCCCGATCCGGTCCCGGACCCGGTCGAGCACACCCTGGACCTCGGCGAACAGGTCGACCAGGGCGTCCGGGTCGTCGCCGCGGTGTCGCCCTGCCCACAGCGAGTGCGAGGACAGGACGTCGCCGAGGCCGCCCCAGAGGTTGCGGCGGCCGTACCGGGTGGCCCGGTGGAGCTCGTCGACCACCGGGGCGCACAGCCCGACGAGCCGCTCGGCCAGCTCGGCCCGCAGATCGGCGACGACGGGTGTGCGGCCGGCCAGCGGGTCGTCGGCCAGGACCGCCACGGGGCAGGTCAGCGCGGCGCGGTCGGTGATCCGCCCGCGGCGTCGCACCCAGACCGTGGCGGACGTCACGAGCGGGAGCCGCGCGAACAGGATCGAGGCCACGGCGAGGGGACGCACGACGGGCCCGGTCATCCCGCTCAGGAGCGACATCGCGACCTCGGACGGCGCCCGGCCCTCCCCGGTCAGCTCGGCGGCCCACCCGGCGAGCCGTCCGTCGGTGAGGGTGTCGAACCGGTGCCACTCCGGGCCCGCGGGCGTTCCGGGGTCGAACCCGAAGCGGGGGTGCACGGCGTCGAGCTGCGCGGCGGTCTCCGCGAGGGGATCGGCGGGACGGTCCTCGGGCACGCCGCCAGCGTAGGCACGCGCTCCGCCGCGACGCGCCGTGGTGATCGGGGTGCGACCCGGTCAGGGGATGGGGATCGGCCCCGTGTCCGTGCCCCGCCCGGCCCGGGGACGGTCCGGCAGCTCGACCCGGCGCTCCCCCGTCGGCGGCGTCTCCGGCGCGAGCGGCAGCACCGCGCACACCCGGAAGCCGCCCGCGTCGGGCCCGCTCGCGAGCTCCCCGCCGGCGGCGCCGACCCGCTCGGCGAGACCCGCGAGCCCTGCTCCACCCGTGCCGAAGGTGCTCCGCACCGGGCGCCCGGCCGGCCCGTTGACGACCTCGACGCGGATCCGGTCGGTGCCCCGCCAGTCCACCTCCACCCGCACGGCCGAGCCGGGGCTGTGCCGGGCGGCGTTGGTGAGCGCCTCCTGCACCACGCGGTAGACGGCCTGGTCGGGCGCCACCGGCAGGGTCCGGGCGGTGCCGAGGGCGACGAGCTCCACGTCGAGACCGGTCTCGCGGGCCCGGTCGACGAGCCCGCCGAGCCCGGCCGCACCGGCCGGGGCCGGCCCGACGAGCCCGAGCGCGCTGCGCATCTCCGCCAGCGCCTCCTTGGCGTGCGTCCGCAGCAGCGTCGCGGCCTCGCGCGTGCGCTGCTCCTCGGTCGAAGCGGACAGCGCGGCCGCCCCGACCGCGATGAGGGTGGCGTGGTGGCCGACGGCGTCGTGCACCTCGCGGCCGATCCGGGCCCGTTCCTCGGCGCGCGCGGCGCTCTCCCGGGCGGCGACGGTGGCCTCCCGGGCGTCCTCCAGCTCGCGCAGGCTCGTCGTCAGCCGCTCCCGGGTGGCCGTGAGCAGGCCGAACCCGAGCGGGCTGCCGGCCGAGAGCACGGCGAACACCACCGTGAGGATCACCGACTGCCAGCTGAGGGCCTCCCGCTGCAGCACCGGCACCACCGCGGCGAGGACGACCACCACCAGCCAGGGCACGGTGGCGCCGAGCCGGGTCCGGCGGCCGAGCACGAACAGCGCGACGATCTGTGCGGGCCAGCCCAGCCCGCCCCAGATCGCCCACAGCGACCCGACGACGGCGAGCCACGGCCGCACGTGCCGCAGCGGCAGCAGGGCGCAGCCGACCAGGCCCGCGGTGACGGACCACACGTACGGGCCGGGCGCAGCGAGCAGCACGAACACCGCCGGGACCCCGACCGCGAGGACCTCGCTCCCGGCCCGCCAGGCCGGCCCACCCCGCCGGACCACCCGCCGTGCGCCCCCCTGCGGCATTCACGCCCCCCAGCTCTGCGCGAGCAGCGCCGCCTGCACCCGGTTCTCCGCGCCCAGCTTCACCAGCAGCGCCGACACGTACTTCTTCACCGTCGCCTCGGCCAGCCCCAGCCGGCACCCGATGGTCGCGTTGGACTCGCCGTCGGCCAGCAGCCGCAGCACCTGCGTCTCGCGCAGGGTCAGGTCGGCCGGGCGCGGCGGCCGCGGCGCGGGCTCGGGGACGAGCCGCGGCAGCAGCCGGGCGGTGATCCGCGGGTCCAGCACCGCGCCCCCGGCCGCGAGGTCGAGCACGGCGCGGATCAGCGCGTCGGGCTCGGCGTCCTTGAGCAGGAACCCCTGCACCCCGATCCGCAGCGCCTCGGTGACGTACTCGTCGAGGTCGAAGGTCGTCAGGACGGCCGCGGGCACGGCGTCGGGCCGCGCGCAGAGCACCCGCAGCGCGTCGAGCCCCGAGCGGCCCGGCATCTGCACGTCGGCCAGCACGACGTCCGGCCGGTGCGCGTCGACGGCGGCGATCAGCCCGTCGCCGTCGGCCGCCTCCCCCACCACGGCCACGGTCCCCCGTGCCTCCAGCACGGTGCGCAGACCCGCCCGGAGCAGCGACTCGTCGTCCGCCAGGACGACGCGAACGGGTCCGGAGGGACCGCTGGGGGAGTCAACGGCCATGGGAGGAGGGTAGTCGGTCGGGGATCGTCCGAGGGAGGACTCACCCTGCCGGGCCGGTCAGCGCCGCTTGCCCTTGCGCTCCCGCTTCTCCCGGACGCGGACCGACAGCCGGATCGGCGAGCCCTCGAACCCGAACTCCTCGCGCAGCCGCCGCTCCAGGAACCGGCGGTACCCCGCCTCGAGGAAACCGCTGGTGAACAGCACGAACGTCGGCGGGCGGGTGCCGGCCTGGGTGGCGAAAAGGACCTTGGGCTGCTTGCCGCCGCGCACCGGGGGCGGGGTCGCGGCGATCACCTCGGACAGCCAGCTGTTGAGCCGGCCGGTCGGGATCCGCTGGTCCCACGAGGCCAGGGCGGTCCGCATCGCGGGCGCGATCCGGGACGTCGCCCGCCCGGTGAGCGCGGAGATGTTGATCCGTTCCGCCCAGCGGACCCGGACGAGGTCGCGCTCGAGCTCGCGCTTCATCGCGAGCCGGCGGTCCTCGTCGACGAGGTCCCACTTGTTGAACACGATCACCAGCGCCCGGCCGGCCTCCTCGACCATGGTCAGCACGCGCTGGTCCTGCTCGGAGATCGGCTCGCTGGCGTCGAGCAGCACGAGGGCGACCTCGGCCGCCTCGATCGCGGCCTGGGTGCGCAGCGAGGCGTAGTACTCCATGCCCGACGCCGTCTTGACCCGCTTGCGCAGGCCGGCGGTGTCGACGAACCGGAAGATCTCGCCGTCGAGCTCCACGAGCGAGTCGACCGGGTCGACGGTGGTGCCGGCGACGTCGTGCACGACGGAGCGCAGCTCGCCGGAGACCCGGTTGAGCAGCGAGGACTTGCCGACGTTCGGCCGCCCGACCAGGGCGACGCGGCGCGGCCCGCCGGCGGTCGCCCCGAAGGTCTCCCGCGGGGTCTCGGGCAGGGCCTCGAGGACCGCGTCGAGCAGGTCGCCGGAGCCGCGGCCGTGCAGGCCCGACACCGGGTACGGCTCGCCGAGCCCCAGCCGCCAGAGCGCCGCGGTGTCGGCGACCGCGCGCTCGTCGTCGACCTTGGTCGCGGCGAGCAGGACCGGCCGGTCGGAGCGGCGCAGCACGCGGGCGGCGGCCTGCTCGACCTCGGTGGCGCCCACCCGCGAGTCGACGACGAGCAGGATCGCGTCGGCCGTGCGCATGGCCAGCTCGGCCTGCGCGGCGACCTCCTTCTGCAGGCCCTGCGGGTCGGGCTCCCAGCCGCCGGTGTCGACGACGGTGAACCGCCGCCCGTTCCACAGCGCGTCGTAGGAGACCCGGTCGCGGGTGACGCCCGGGATGTCCTGCACGACCGCCTCGCGGCGGCCCAGGAAGCGGTTGACCAGCGTGGACTTGCCCACGTTGGGGCGCCCGACGACGGCGAGGACGGGCGCCGGACCCTGCTCGGCGGCGCCGTCGCCGCCTTCGCCGAACTCGTCGTCGGCCTCGGCGAACTCGTCGGGGTCGAGCCCCAGCTCCGCCATGGCGGCGCGGTCGCCGCCGGTGATCGTGTCGTCCATCAGGCACTACTCCGAATGTTCGTGGCTCGTATCGCGTCGAGGTCCGCGACCAGCGCGACGAGGGCGCCGCGGACGGTCTCGGTGGCCGCGGCGAGCTCCGCGCGGCCCCTCCCGGTGGGGGCCGGCAGGGGCTCGCCGACCAGTACGTCCACCCGCGGGCGCCACCGCCGCCCGCTCCCCTCCGGCCGTCGGGTCCCCCGGCAGACGACCGGGAGGACCTGCGCGCCGGAGGTGCGGGCCAGCCAGGCCGCGCCCTGCTGGGCCGCCGCGACGTCGCCGCTGCCGCGCGTGCCCTCGGGGAACACCCCCACGAGCCCTCCCCCGCGCAGTACGCCGAGCGCCGCGGTCAGGGGCGCCCGGTCGGGCTCGCCGCGCCGCACGGCCAGCTGCCCGATCCCGCGCAGCCCCCTCCCCAGGATGCCGGTGAACATCTCCTCCTTGACCAGGAACACCGAACGCCGCCCGAGTAGTCCGAAGATCAGCGGCCCGTCGACCAGCGAACTGTGATTCGCGACGAGCACCACGGGGCCGGTCGCGGGGATCCGCTCGCGGTGGTGGACGTGGACCCGGAGCACGGGGCGGAAGCACCACGTCCCGATCCAGCGGGCCAGGTCGTGCAGCCTCGGGTCGGCGCCGCCGGGGAGGTCGGCCGGGCCGTCGACCGGGGTGGTGCTCATCTGACGAGCCCACGCTCCCGGACCAGCCGCAGGAGCTCCACCAGCACGGCGTCGACGGACAGCTCGTCCGTGTCGACGACGAGCGCGTCGGCCGCGGCGTGCAGCGGCGAGGTCTTGCGGGTCGAGTCCAGCCGGTCCCGGCGCTGGACGTCGGCGAGGGTGGTCGCGGGGTCGCTGAGGCGGCCCGCCTTGGCGTCCTGGCGGCCCCGGCGCGCGGCCCGGACCTCCTCCGACGCGGTCAGGTAGACCTTCAGCTTCGCCTCGGGCGCGACCACGCTGCCGATGTCGCGGCCCTCGACCACGATCCCGCGGCCCCGGGCGAGGGCGCGGTCGATGTGCTCCCGCTGCCGGGCGACGAGCGCGGCCCGCACCTCCGGCACGGCCGAGACCGCGGACACCGCCTTGGTCACCGGCTCGTCCCGGATCTCGGCCTCGACGTCCTCGCCCGCCAGCAGGATCCGCGGCGCGGACGGATCGGTGACCGACTCCAGCTCCGCCGTCACCGCGACCGCGGCGATCCGGCCGGGCTCGCTGTCAGCGGTGAGCCCGGCCCGCAGGCAGGCCAGCGTGGCGGCCCGGTACATCGCGCCGGTGTCGAGGTAGGCGGCGTGCAGCGTGCGGGCCAGCCGCCGCGAGACGGTCGACTTGCCGGTGCCCGAGGGCCCGTCCATCGCGACGACGTCGTTGAGGACGCCGTCCCCCGTCGGATCCGTCGGCCCCGTCGACCCGGTCGACGCCGTGGACGCTGTCGGCCCGGTCATGCCTCACCCCTCGCGCAGATGTTCGGAAAACCCTCCACCGGCGGCTGACGACCGGGCACGGGCCACCGACCATTGTGCCTGGCGGGGCGCGGCGCACCCCCGCGGGGCCGTCAGGAGGGCAGGTCGCGGCGCAGGGCCGCGGCCCCGCGCAGGTACACGTGCCGCAGGTCGGCCCGGGCGAGGTCGGTCTCGACGTGCGCGAGCAGCCGCAGCACCCGCGGCATCGCCCCGGGCACGGCGATCTCGGTGGCACACATGAGCGGGACGTCCGTGAGCCCGAGGAGGCGGGCCGCGTAGGCCGGGAACTCCGCCGTGAGGTCCGGCGTGGCCGTGAACAGGATCGAGATCACGTCGTCGCTGGTCAGCTCGTTGCGCTTGAGCACGGCGCCGACCAGCTCGGCCGAGCCCTCGAGGATCTCCTCGCGCGAGTCGCCGTCGACCTGGATCGCGCCGCGGATCGCCCGGACCGCCACCGCCGGCCCCCTACAGCCCGACGGCCTTGTAGAGCGAACCCACCTCGTTCTGGTTGAGGGGGCGGAGCTTGCCGGGCCGCTGGTCGCCGAGGCGGACCTCGCCGATCGCGGTGCGGACCAGCCGCTGCACCGGGTGCCCGACCTCGTCGAGCAGCCGGCGGACGACGTGCTTGCGGCCCTCGTGGATCACCAGCTCGACCATCGACCGGCCGGGCAGGGAGTCGACCAGCCGGAACGAGTGCACCCGGACCGGACCGTCCTCGAGCTCGATGCCCTCGCGGAGCCGCTTGCCGACGTCCCGCGCGACCTGGCCCATCACCTCGGCGACGTAGGTCTTCTCCACCTCGAACGACGGGTGCATGAGCCGGTGGCCCAGCTCCCCGTCGTTGGTCAGCAGGAGCAGGCCCTCGGTGTCCTGGTCCAGCCGCCCGACGTGGAACAGCCGCCCGGCCTGGTTGAGCAGCTCGGTCCGCTGCATCACCAGGTCGCCGACGCAGGGCCGGCCCCGGTCGTCCGACATGGTGGAGAGCATCCCGGCGGGCTTGTTCAGCGCCAGGTACACCTGGTCGTCCCGCAGCTGGATGCGCGAGCCGTCGACGTGCACCACGGCGGTGTCCGGGTCGATGCGGCGGCCCATCTCGCGCACGACCTCGCCGTCGACCGAGACGCGGCCGGCGGCGATCAGCTCCTCGGCCGCGCGGCGCGAGGCCACGCCGGCCTGGGCCAGCACCTTCTGCAGCCGCACCCCCTCGGCCTGCGCGGAGGAGTCGGGGCCGGTGGGGCGGCTCATGCGGGGGTCCTTCTCGGGGTCCTGCTCACGGGTCCTTCTCTTACAGCTCGTCGATCGCGTCGATGTCCGGCAGCAGCGGGGCCAGCGGCGGCAGGTCCTCCAGCGAGGACAGCCCCAGCCGCTCCAGGAAGAGCTCGGTGGTGCGGAACAGCGTCCCCTGGGTGGGCCCGTCCACACCGGCCTCCTCCACCAGACCGCGCGTGAGCAGCGTACGCAGCACCCCGTCGCAGTTCACACCCCGGACCGCCGCGACCCGCGCCCGGGTGACGGGCTGCCGGTACGCGACCACCGCCAGGGTCTCGAGCGCGGCCCGGGTGAGCTTGGCCCGCTGCCCGTCGAGCAGGAAGCGCTCGACGTACGGGGCGTAGAGGTCGCGGGTGTAGAACCGCCAGCCCTCCCCCACCCGGCGCAGGTCGATGCCGCTGCCCTGCTCGCGGTAGCTCTCGGCGAGCCGGCGCACCGCCCGCTCCACCCGGCCGACGGGCTGGTCGAGGGCGGCGGCGAGGGCCTGCTCGTCCGTCGGGGAGTCGACGACCAGCAGCAACGCCTCCAGCGCCGCGGTCAGCTCGTCCTCGCGGGACAGCCCGGGGAGGGCGTCGACCTCCAGGTCGGCGGCCGCGAGGTCGGCGATGTCGGCGGCGGTGTCGGCGTCCGGGTCAGGTTCCGGGTTCGGCAGGCTCACTGATCGGCTCACTCGGGAGGGACTGGGCGGGGGTCCAGCGTACGGTCAGCTCCCCGAACGGCTCCGGCTGCTCCACCTCGATCGACCGCTCCCGGTACAGCTCCAGCACGGCCATGAACCGGGCGACGATCTCGATCGGGGCCACGCAGTCCGCGGTGAGCGCCGCGAAGGTCGCCTCCCCCAGCTCGGCGAGCCGCTCGCGCAGGATCGCCATGTGCGCCGGGACCGAGACGTCGTGCTGGTGGATGTGGTCGGTGCCGACGACCGGGGGCGGCTTGGGCCGGAACACGCTCGCGGCGAGCTCGGCGAACGCCCCGGCGTCCATCCCGAGCAGGACCTCGGGCAGCAGGCCCTCGAACCGCGGCTCGAGCGCCACCGACCGCGGGAACCGGCGCAGCGCCGTCTTCTCCAGCTCGGCGAACAGACCCGCAACCTGCTTGTACGCCTTGTACTGCAGCAGCCGGGCGAAGAGCAGGTCCCGCGCCTCGAGCAGCGCGAGGTCCTCCTCGTCCTCGACCTCGGCGGCCGGCAGCAGGCGCGCGGCCTTCAGGTCCAGCAGCGTGGCCGCGACGACGAGGAACTCGGTGGTCTCGTCGAGGTCCGCGTCGTCCCCCAACGCGGCGAGATGGGCGATGAAGTCGTCCGTGACCTTGTGCAGCGCCATCTCGGTGACGTCGAGCTCGTGCTTGCCGATGAGCTGCAGCAGCAGGTCGAACGGGCCCTCGAAGTTGACCAGGCGCACCGTGAAGCGCGGCCTGACCTCCGGGGTCCCGGCGGTGGGTCGGTCGTCGGCCAGGGTCACCGGGCGATGACCTCGCGGGCCAGCATGCGGTAGGCCTCCGCGCCGCTGGAGCTGGGCGCCCACGTCGTGATCGGCTCGCCCGCGACCGTGGTCTCGGGGAAGCGGATCGTGCGGTTGATGACGGCGTCGAACACCAGGTCGCCGAAGGCCTCGATCACGCGCTGGTGGACCTCGCGGGTGTGCACCGTCCGTGAGTCGAACATCGTGGCCAGAATGCCGATCAGGTCGAGGTCGGGGTTGAGCCGGTCCTTGACCTTGTCGATCGTGTCCATGAGCAGCGCGACGCCGCGGAGACTGAAGAACTCGCAGGCCAGCGGGATGAGCACGCTGTCGGCACAGGCCAGCGCGTTGATCGTGAGCAGGCCGAGGCTGGGCTGGCAGTCGATGAGCACGACGTCGTAGCGGTCCAGCACGCTCTTGAGCGCCCGGCCGAGCGCCTGCTCGCGGCCGACCTCGGTGACCAGCTGGACCTCGGCCGCCGACAGGTCGATGTTGCTGGGCAGCAGGTCCATGCCCGCGACGGAGGTCTTGAGGATGACGTCGTCCGGCTCGACGCCGCGCTCCATCAGCAGGTTGTAGATGGTCGCGTCGAGCTGGTGGGGCTGCACGCCGAGGCCCACCGAGAGCGCGCCCTGGGGGTCGAAGTCGACCAGCAGCACCCGGCGCCCGTACTCGGCGAGCGCGGCCCCCAGGTTGATCGTCGACGTCGTCTTGCCGACGCCGCCCTTCTGGTTGGCCACGGCGATCACGCGGGCGGGCCCGTGCTCGGTGAGCGGGGCCGGCTGCGGCGCGCCCACCCGGTGCCGTCCGCCCGGCCTGGGGGTGTCCTCCAGGCCCGGCTCGACGGTCGGGTCGTAGTCGGGCCCCGCACCGTCCCCGTCGGGTGCTGTGTCCATGCGGGCTCCGGTCTCCTCGTGTCGAAATCCGGTGTCGATCCCTCGGGCGTCGATTCCTGCCGTCTCCCGTGCCGGGTCTACCTCGGGCGCAGACTAGGAACCACTTCCGGGCACGGCAACGCGCCACGCCCGGGCGGGTCGAACTTCCGGTCGAACTCACGGCACGCTAGCCCACAAGGAGCAGCGTCCGTCCGGGTGGGTCGGGAACCGGTGGCGACGGGCCCATGATCAGGGCCGGAGGATCTCGGCGAGCACCTCGTCACGCTGCTCGTGCAGGTAGAAGTGCCCGCCGGGGAGGACGCGGTGGGCGAAGCCGACGGGGGCGACCTCGGCCCAGCGCAGGGCGTCGGCCTGATCGACGGCGGGGTCGTCGGCGCCGAGCAGCAGGCGGACCGGACAGCGCAGCGGGGGGCCGGGCGGGTGGACGTACCCGTCGGCGGCCCTCAGGTCGGCGCGGAAGGCCGGCAGGACGAGGGCGCGCAGCTCCGGGTGGGCGAGGACGGCGGCGTCCGTGCCGCCCAGCCGGCACAGCTCCGCGGCGAGCTCGGAGTCGGTCCCGCCGCGGAAGACGGGGTCGGGCGGAACCGTCGGGGCGATCCGGGCGGAGACGACGAGCCGCTCCGGCGGCCGCGGCAGCCGCCGGGCGACCTCGTAGGCCAGCGTGCCCCCCAGGCTGTGCCCGAACAGCACGAGGGGACGCGCGTCCGCGGCGAGCAGTGCCACGAGGGCCTCGGCCATCGCGAGGGCGTCCGTCCACGGCTCCTCGCGGATCCGGTCCTCGCGGCCGGGGTACTGCACGGTCACCAGCTCCACCCCGGCCGGGACGGCCCCGGCCCAGCCTCGGAAGGCGCTCGCCGCGCCCCCGGCGTGCGGCAGGCAGACCAGTAGCAGGTCCGCGTCGGGGCGGGGGCGCGGGGTGCGGGGGCCAACCCGGACACCGGCGAGCTGGACTACCCCGCGCGCGCGACCTGGGTGCTCGTCG
>NZ_JBEZDN010000062.1:0-45416 GCF_040648315.1 Pseudonocardia sp. NPDC049154 | reverse complement strand
GCCTCGATCTGCATCGTCACCAGCCCGGAGAAGGCCGCCGAGTACGGGCTGCGTCCGCTTCTCGCTCATACCTGGTGAGCGAGAGCGCCGTTCGTGCGTCTCAGGCCAGCCGGGTCATGTGCACCGAGACGTCGAGCGCCTCGGCGCTGCCGCCGGAGTAGATGCCCTTGAGCGGGGAGACGTCGGCGTAGTCGCGGCCGACGGCGACCCACACGTGCCGGTGCCCGATCGGGATGCCGTTGGTCGGGTCGAAGCCCCACCAGCCCCCGGTGCGCGCCTCGATCCACGCGTGCGACTGCCCGGACACCGTCTCGCCGACCGCGACCTCCTGGCGCGGCAGCAGGTACCCCGAGACGTAGCGGGCCGGGATCCCCATCTCGCGCAACAGGACCAGGGTCAGGTGCGCGTAGTCCTGGCAGACCCCCTTGCCCGCCTGCCAGGCCTCGGTGGCCGAGGTGTGCACGCCCGTCGTCCCCGCCTGGTAGGTCATGGTGTCGCGGACCCGCTCGCAGGCGGCGAGCGCGGCGTCGACGGGGTCCTTGCCGCGCTTGAGGGTCCTCGCGATCCGGGCCAGCTCCGCGTCCCGCCCGACGTACTCGGTGAACTCGAGCATCTCGGTGTACCGGTCGCGCACGGCCTCCGACGCCAGGTCCTCCCAGGTCGCCTCGCGGACCGGCTCGCCGGCGTCGCCCGTCTCGACCACCGAGGTCCCGGTGACCAGCAGCTCCGTGTGCGGCGCGTGCAGGTCGAAGGCCGTGACCTGGGTGCCCCAGTAGTCCTCGTAGCGGTACGCGCGGGTCGCCGGCACCGTCTCGACGCGGCTCACGATCACGTTCTGGTGGGTGTCGCTGCGCGGGGTCAGCCGCACCTCGTTGTAGGTCTCGAGCACCGGCGAGCTGTACTTGTAGCCCGTCTCGTGCACCACGCGGATGCGCCAGCCCATCGTCAGACCACCTCCGGCGCGGTCCACGCGACCCAGGGGGCGGCGTGGAAGAACTGCAGCGATACGGCCTCGCCGACCTTCTGGATCGTCTCCTGCAGGGACAGGAGCTGTGCGGGCAGGTCGTCGAGCAGCTCCTCGGGGCGGAGGAACTCCAGCTCGCTGCGCGCCCTGCCGAGCAGCCGCAGGGCCTCGGCCTTCGCGCCGACCCGCGTCGTCGGCCGCTGGTCCAGCTGCTGCAGGCAGGTCTCGGCCTCGCGCAGCGAGTAGAAGACCGACCGCGGGAAGAGCCGGTCCATCAGCATGAACTGCGCGACCCGCACGGCGTCGACGGCGCCGCGGTACGTGCGCAGGTAGGTGTCCTGGGCGCCGGCCGAGCGCAGCACCGACAGCCAGCCCGGCGAGCCCATCCGGTCCGACACACGGGACAGCAGCAGCCGCACCACCATGTCGACCCGCTCGACCGAGCGGCCGAGCAGGTAGAAGCGCCACGAGTCGTCCCGGCTCATCGTGGACGCGGCCAGCCCCGAGAACATCGCCGCCCGGTCCTCGATGTAGCTGAAGAAGGCGTGCGGCCCCACCCAGCGCGCGTAGCGCTGCCGCTCGGGCAGGGCGTTCCAGGTGGCGTTGAGGCACTCGAACATCTCCGACGACACGACCTCGCGCGCGCCGCGGGCGTTCTCCCGGGCGCTGGAGATCGACGAGACGATCGAGCCGAGGGTCTCGGTGGAGTAGCCGAGCACCTCGGTGAGGGAGAAGGCGTCGAGCGGTTCGTCCGTGCCGGGGTCGACGCCCATGACGCCGAGCAGCCGGCGGGCGACCACGTCGACGTCGATCGTGGCGTCCTCGAGCAGCTGGTGGACCGAGACGTCGAGGATCCGGGCGGTGTCGTCGGCGCGCTCGACGTAGCGGCCGATCCAGTACAGCGACTCGGCGTTGCGGGCGAGCATCAGCCCAGCACCTCCGTCCGACGCAGCAGCTGCTCCTGGCGCATCCCGCCGAGCTCCTGGACCTGGCGGCCCTGCTGCTGTTGCTGCTGCTGTTGCTGCTGGCCGAGGGTCAGCTCGGGACCCTGCTCGGCGGCGGGGCCGCGGGCCGGGGCGGACGACGCGATCCCGCGCTCCCCCAGCTCCCGCTCGGCCTCGCTCGACCGGCTCGCCGCCAGCACCCAGGTGTCCTTGGAGCCGCCGCCCTGGCTGGAGTTCACCACGAGGCTGCCCTTCGGCAGGGCCACCCGGGTGAGGCCGCCCGGCAGGACGAAGACGTCCTCGCCGTCGTTGACCGCGAAGGGCCGCAGGTCGACGTGCCGCGGCACCAGCCGGTCGTCGACCTTCGTCGGGACCGTGGACAGCTGCACGACGGGCTGGGCGATCCACCCGCGGGGGTCGTCCCGGATCGCCTTGCGCGCCTTCTGCAGCTCCTTGGCCGTGGCGTTCGGGCCGAAGAGGATGCCGTAGCCGCCCGAGCCCTCGACCGGCTTGAGCACCAGCTCGTCGAGCTCGTCGAGGACGTGCCCGCGCTCCTCGTCCAGCCAGCACCGGAAGGTCGTGACGTTCGGGATGACCGGCTTCTCGTCGAGGTAGTACTTGATCATCTGCGGGACGTAGGTGTAGACGAGCTTGTCGTCGCCCACGCCGTTGCCCACCGCGTTGGCGATCACCACGTTGCCCGCGCGGGCGGCGTTCATGATCCCCGCGACACCCAGCACGCTCGTCGGCGTGAACTGCAGGGGATCGAGGAAGTCGTCGTCGATCCGCCGGTACACGACGTCGACCTGCTGCTCGCCCTCGGTCGTGCGCATGTAGAGGACGTTGTCGCGGCAGAACAGGTCCCGGCCCTCGACGAGCTCGACGCCCATCTGCCGGGCGAGCAGCGAGTGCTCGAAGTAGGCGGAGTTGTAGACGCCCGGGGTGAGCACGACGACCGTCGGGTCGGCGACGTTGGGCGCCGCGGCCGCGCGCAGGGCGTGCAGCAGGTGGGTCGAGTAGTCGGCGACCGCGCGGACCCGCTGGCGCGTGAACAGGTCGGGGAAGACCCGCGCCATGGTGCGCCGGTTCTCCATCACGTAGGACACGCCGGAGGGGTTGCGGAGGTTGTCCTCCAGCACCCGGAACGTGCCCTCCTGGTCGCGGACGAGGTCGATGCCGGCGACGTGGATGCGCACCCCGTTGGGCGGGTTCAGCAGGTGCGCGGCGCGCTTGAAGTGCTCGCAGCTGGTGATCAGCCGGCGCGGGAGCACGCCGTCGCGGACGATCTGCGCGTCGTTGTAGACGTCGGCGAGGAAGGCCTCGAGGGCCTTCACCCGCTGCACGATCCCGCGCTGCAGCCGGCTCCACTCGCTCGCGCTGATCACCCGCGGCACGATGTCCAGCGGGAACGGGCGCTCCTTGCCCGAGAGGCTGAACGTGATGCCCTGGTCCATGTACGCCCGGTCGAGCGCCTCCGAGCGCGCGGCCAGGTCGGCGGCGGCGGTCGGGGCGATCGCGTCGTGCAGGTGCCGGTACGGGGCGCGGACGCTGCCGTCGGCGTTGAACATCTCGTCGAACGCGTCGGGATTGGGCCGGTCCGGCTCCAGGTACCCGTCGAACAGGGCGGAGCCGTCCACGCGGCCGGCCCCGTTGGTCCCCGCACCGGCTGTGGCAGCGGCCCCGTCGTCCTGTGCGGGTTTCCCGCCCGCCCGTGCTGGTCTGCGGTCCACTGCTCGGCTCACGGGGGTCATCTTGACCGTTTCGCCTGGCCGGAGCCAGACGGAGCGGTGCTACGTCCGCGTTACGGACACGACCGGCCCCGATCCGTCGCGGAGCGGCGCGTTCCGCCCGCCGAGAGGGTGTTCGCGGTGCGATCCCGGGTCCGTGGGCCCGCGGAGCGCGGGCCCGTGCAGGGCCGTCCGCGCCGGGTTGTAGCATGGACGACCGAGTGCTCGGCGTGCTCGCTCGCATCGGTGGAGAACCGGTCGGGGTCGCCTGAGCCCCCCGATACGTACCAGCACCAGGAAGACTCGAGGCACACCAGCGTGGCGAACATCAAGTCCCAGATCAAGCGGGTCAAGACCAACGAGAAGCGCCGTCAGCGCAACAAGTCGGTCAAGTCGTCGGTCAAGACCGCGATCCGCAAGTTCCGCGAGGCCGCCGAGGCCGGCGAGACCGAGAAGGCCGTCGAACTGCAGCGCGCCGCCGCTCGCGCCCTCGACAAGGCCGCCAGCAAGGGCGTCATCCACAAGAACCAGGCCGCCAACCGCAAGTCGGCCATCGCCAGGCGCGTCGCCAAGATCGGCGCCTGAGTCCTCGGGCGCGGTCGCGCGCCCGGTGAAGCTCCCGGGTCCGCCCGGTCGAGCGTTCCCGTCGACGGCACTGTCCTTTCCCGTGGGGCAGTGCCGTCGACGTGTTCTCGGATGATGGCGAGGCTGTGGGCGTCATGGCTCCACGACGCGTCGGAGGGGCGCGGCTCCGGGTGACGTGTGTCAGCGGGTGCCGCGGGCGTCGACGACCGCGAGGACCGCGCGCTCCAGGGCGTAGGCGGGGTCGGCGGCCGCACCCTTGACGTCGGCGTTGACCTGCGCGGTCGCGGCGATCGCGGTCGCGAGGCCCGCCGGCCGCCAGGCCCGCACCTGCCCCTGCGCCTTGCGGATCTTCCAGGGCGGCATGCCGAGGCTGCCCGCCAGGCGGTTGGGATCGCCCCGGCCGGCCGCACCGACCTTGGCGAGGGTGCGCACGGCGTCGGCCAGTGCGTCGGCCACCAGGACCGGCGCGACCCCCAGCACGAGCGCCCAGCGCAACGCCTCCAACGCGCCCGCCCGGTCCCCCGCGACCGCCTTGTCCGCCACCGCGAAGCCCGACGACTCCGCCCGGCCCCGGTGATACCGGCGCACGGCCTGGCCGTCGACCTGCCCGCCCGTGTCGGAGACCAGCTGGTTCGTGGCCGAGGCCAGCTCCCGCAGGTCCGAGCCGACCGCCTCGAGCAGCACGCTCACGGCCTCGGCGGTGATCGAGCCGCCGGCCCGCCGAACCTCGGCGCGCACGAAGTCGGCGCGCTCCTCGGCGCGGGTCAGCCGGTCGCACTTGGTGACGGCCGCGCCGGCCTTCCGCAGGTCGTCGGCCAGCTGCTTGCCGCGGGCCCCGCCCGCGTGCACCGCGACCAGCACGATCCCGTCGGCCGGCTCGGCCACGTAGGCCATGATCGCGGCGACCAGGTCCTTGCCCGCCTCGTGCGCCCCCTGGATCACCACGACCCGGCCCTCCGCGAACAGCGAGGGGCTCAGGTGCCCGACCAGCTCGCCCGGGGTGAGCTCGGCGGGTCGGAACCGGCGGATGTCGGCCTCGGGGTCGACCGCCCGGGCGGCACGGAGGATCTCGCTCACGGCCCGCTCGACCAGCAGCTCCTCTTCTCCCACGATGAGCTGCACGGGGGCGGGCGGCTTCGTGGCCGGCATGGCCGGGCTCCTCTCGCACGCGTCGCGCGGTGCCGCGCACCGGGGCCCACCTGCCGGGTCCGCGAGCCATCGTCGCGCACGGCACCGACAGTCCGTGACACGGCTCCCAGATGGTGAGTCCGGCTGGCCCGGAGCGGGGCCGGTGCCGTAACGTGCCTGTCATCCGGATCAATCCGGCCGCCGCGCTCGCTCCACGCACGAAGCCTGCACGGCACAACTGCATATGGCTCATCCAGAGGGGCAGAGGGAACGGCCCGACGAAGCCCCGGCAACCGGCGTCGAACGACGATCCGCGCAGCGCACCGCTCGGTGCGCGCACGTCGACGAACCAGGTGCCAATTCCGGCCCGCGCCAGCGGGACAGATGAGGAGATCTGATGACTCTCACTGCAGACACCCCTGCCAGCACCACCCTCGACCTCGGCTCCGCCCGCGCGCTGTCCTGTCGCGAGTGCGGCCACCAGACGCCGCTCGCCGCGGAGTTCGCCTGTCCGCAGTGTTTCGGCCCGCTCGAGATCGCCTACGACTTCCCGCAGGTCACGCGGGAGTCGATCGAGTCCGGTCCCAAGTCGATCTGGCGCTACAAGGACCTCCTCCCCGTCCCGGCGAACGTCCAGTCCTTCCCGAACACCGAGCCCGGCTTCACCCGCTTGATCCAGGCGGACCGGCTCGCCGCCGAGCTCGGGCTCCGCAAGCTCTGGGTGAAGGACGACACCGGCAACCCCACCCACTCCTTCAAGGACCGGGTCGTGGCCGTCGCCCTCGCCGCCGCCCGCGAGCTGGGTTTCTCCGTCCTCTGCTGCCCCTCCACCGGCAACCTGGCCAACGCCGTCGCCGCGGCGGCCGCCCGCGCCGGCTGGGACTCGGTCGTGCTGATCCCCTCCTCGCTCGAGCAGGCGAAGATCACCACCACCGCGGTCTACGGCGGCACCCTGCTCGCCGTCGACGGCAACTACGACGACGTGAACCGCCTCGCCACCGAGCTCGCCGCGGAGCACGAGGAGTGGGCGTTCGTGAACGTGAACGTCCGCCCGTACTACGCCGAGGGCTCGAAGACCCTGGGCTACGAGGTCGCCGAGCAGCTCGGCTGGCGCCTGCCCGACCAGATCGTCGTCCCGGTCGCCTCCGGCTCGCAGCTGACCAAGGTCGACAAGGGCTTCGGCGAGTTCGTGAAGCTCGGGCTCGTCGACGAGAAGCCCTACAAGATCTTCGGTGCCCAGGCCACCGGCTGCTCGCCCGTCGCCTCGGCCTTCGAGGAGGGCCACGACTTCATCCAGCCGGTCCGGCCGGACACCATCGCCCGCTCGCTGGCGATCGGCAACCCCGCCGACGGCCCCTACGTCCTCGACTCCGTGCGCCGCACCGGCGGCGCCGTCGGCCACGTGACCGACGAGGAGGTCGTCGAGGGCATCCGGCTGCTCGCCCGCACCGAGGGCGTGTTCGCCGAGACCGCGGGCGGCGTCACCGTCGCGACCGCGAAGAAGCTCATCGAGGCCGGCACGATCGACCCCGACGCCGAGACCGTCCTGCTGATCACCGGCGACGGGCTGAAGACGCTCGACGCCGTGTCGGCCCACGCCCGCCCGACCGCCACGGTGCCGTCGACCAGCAAGGCCGTCCGCGAGGCGCTCGAGGGCCGCTGACCCGGCACGCCAGGACCACGACCGGGCCCGGAGGACATGTTCCTCCGGGCCCGTCGTCGTTCCGGAGGCCCGGCGCCGGTTACGGCGGCCCGCGCGGGAGCGCCGGGGGCCCGGGAGCGGGTCCCCGCGCGCGACGAGTTCGTCGTCGCGCGTGAAGGCCACGTCGCCCGACTGGTCGGTCCGTCGCACGACGGCCCCCGACGTCGTCAGGAGGTCCAGCAGGCCCGGGTTCGGGTGCCGGTAGGAGTTGCCCGCACCCACGCTGACCAGGGCGACCCGCGGCGCGACGGCCCGCAGGAAGTCCGGGCTGGTCGAGCGGGAGCCGTGGTGGGGCACCTTGAGCACCTCCGCCCGCAGGTCCGCGCCGCTGTGCAGGAGGTCGGCCTGGGCGTCGAGCTCCACGTCGCCGGCCAGCAGGATGCGGCCGGCCGGTGTGGTCGCGCGGAGCACCACGGACGTGTTGTTCACGGCGGTGCCGTCCTCGCCGTCGACGTACTCCGGCGCGCGGTCCGGGGCCAGGACGTCGAGCGTGAGGGCAGGCCAGGCGAGGCGCCGACCCGCGGTCAGCTCGAGGACGGGCGCGCCGACCTCCGCGGCCTGCTGCGCGATCCGACGCAGGGCCCCGGCCGGCTCGTGCGCCGGTCCCAGCGCGACCCCGCCTGCCGCCCGACCGCGCAGCGCGCCCGCGAGACCGCCCATGTGATCGGCGTGCAGGTGCGTGACCACCACGAGCGCCAGCGCGTCGACGCCGAGCCGGCGCAGACAGGCGTCCGTGGGGCCGTCGTCGGGGCCGACGTCGACGAGGACCGCCTGACCAGGAACGCCGGTGGCAAGGACGAGCGCGTCGCCCTGACCGACGTCGCAGGCGACCACCACCCAGTCCGGGGGTGGCCAGCCGGGGCGGATCACGCGGGTGGGCACCAGGACCAACGCCAGCCCGATCACAACCGCGAGGACGAGCAGCCGGGAGCGGCGGAACCGGAGGAGCACCACCAGCGCCAGCAGCACACCCGCGAGCAGGACGGCGCCGCCCACACCGGCGGGCCAGGGCAGCACCGCTCCGGGGATCGCCGCGGCGCGGTCGGCCACCAGCACGAGCCACGCGACCGCGGGCCCGGCGAGCCACGCGCACGCGGTGGCCAGCCCGGGCGCCGGCGGTGAGAGCACGGCGGCGAGCACACCGAGGACCGTCGCCGGCGCGACCGCCGGTACCACCAGCAGGTTCGCCAGCACGGTCACGAGGCCGAGCTGGCCGCTCAGACCGGCGATGAGTGGAGCCGTGGCGACGCACGCGGCCGCCGGGACCGCGAGCAGCTCGGCGGCACCCTGCGGCACACCGCGCCGCTGCAGCGCGGCGGACCATCCCGGGGCGATCAGGACGAGGGCCGCCGTGGCGAGGACGGACAGGGCGAACCCGATGTCGACCGCGAGCGCCGGATCGACGACCAGCAGCACCAGCACGGCCGCGGCCACCGCCGGGACCGCCGATCGGCCGCGTCCGAGCGCGAGCGCCAGCAGCACGATGCCGCCCATGACCGCGGCCCGCACGACGCTGGGCGAGGGCCGGGCGAGCACCACGAAGCCGAGGACGGCGGCCCCGGCCAGCACCGCGGCGAGGCGAGGGTCGGCCCGGAACAGGCGGAGCAGGCCGAGCACGGCTCCACCGACGATCGCGAGGTTCGCGCCGGAGACCGCGGTGAGGTGGGTGAGCCCGGCGGCCCGGAAGTCCTCCTCCACCTCGGTCGTCTGCTCGCGGGTGTCGCCGACCGCGAGGCCGGGCAGCAGCCCGGCGGAGTCCTCCGGCAACACGTCGGCGGCCCGCCGCAGGCCGTCCCGGAGTGATCCGGCGGCGGTCTGCCACCACGGCGGTGGGGTCGCCGTCGTCGGGGATCCACGCACCCGCAGCACCGCGATGGTGAGGTCGGCACGCTGGGCGGGCAGGAGCAGGCCTTCGGCGGTGACCGTCTGGCCCGGGAGGAGGCCGCTCCACCCCTCTGCGGGCGCCAGCAGCAGGACGCGCCCGCCGGTGTGCCACTCCCCCGCACCGACCGTCGCGGTCTCCAGGTCGGCCTCGACCAGCATCCGGTCGGCTCCGAAGTCCGCGCCGTAGGCGGGGCCGCGCAGGGGTCGTGGGTCGTCCGTGAGCGTGATCCGCAGGACCGCGGCCGAACCGCGCTCGGCGGCGGCGCGCAGCGGGTGGTCGTGGACGTGGAGAGCGTGCAGACCCGCGAGCAGCCCCACGGCCAGGGCACACTCGGAGGCGGCCAGCATCGCGGACCGGGTGCGACCCGGCGCTCGACGAGTCGTCGTGACGAGCGTGGCCAGGGCGACGGTGCAGGCGGCCAGCGCGGCGAGCGGCCCTCCGAGTACCGCGCAGAGCACTGCCGCCCACGCGGCGAGGGCCGCCGGGACCAGGCGCAGGTCCGGCCGGGCCCGTGGTTCCTCGGCGACCGCCCGGCGCTCCTCGCGGGACCTCATACGGTCACCAGCTCCCGGAGCTGGGCGAACCGTCGCTCGCCGATGCCCTCCACCTCGCGCAGCTGGTCGACGCGGGCGAAGCGGCCGTTGCGGGTGCGCCAGTCGAGGATCCGCTGGGCCGTGACCGGCCCGACGCCCGGCAGCCCGTCCAGCTGATCGACGGTCGCGCGGTTGAGGTCGATCTTCCCGGCGGGAGCCGCACCGGCAGCGTCGCCGCCGGTGGGTGCAGGACCGCCTCCGGTACCGCCTGCGTCGGGAGCGGCCGGGACACCGACCGCGACCTGCTCGCCGTCGGCGACGCGGCGCGCGAGGTTGAGGCTCGTGAGGTCGGTGCCGGGCACCGCACCGCCCGCGGCCTCGAGCACGTCGGCCACGCGGGAGCCGTCCGGGACGCGGACGAGACCCGGGCGACGGACCTTTCCCGAGACACTCACGACGAGTTCGGTCGGCGCTGCCGTGGGCAGTGTGGAGGAAGCGGGGCTCGACCCGACCGCCGTGTTCAGCGAGACCGCCGGCAGCGGGGGTACCTGCTCCGCGCGAGGTCGTGCGCTCCACACCCCCACGGCCGCCACCACGGCCGCCACCGCCGCGACCAGGACCAGTGCGAGTGCTCCTGCCCGGCCTGGGTCGAGTCGCGAGCCACGCCACGCGGTCGGGACCCAGCGCGAGGCGACGCGGGTGAGCCGGCTCGGTCGGCTGCCGGGACTCCTCGAACCCTGCTCCTCGCCGGGGAGATCGTCGCGGTACTCGCCGTGGAGGTCGTCGGGGTACTCGTCGGTCGGTGCGAGGTGGGTGTCCGCCGGCTCGTCGACCTCGGCGAGCAGAGCGGCGAAGTGGGGGTTGCCCGAGGCGAAGGGGGTCGGCTCGTCGCGGGTTCGATCCGCCGGTGCGCCGGGCGACAGGGGCAGCGGAAGGGTGGGTGGGTCGTCGGCGGCAGGGTCGGGGCCCAGAGGTATGGCCGGTCGGAAGACCTGAGGAAGTGGGCGGGGGCGAGGGGCGTGCGCAGGCGGCGTCCTCGGTGCCGGGATCTCCTCGCCGCCCCGCTCCCTCACCGGGTAGGGGCGGCCCACGGGTGTCCCGAGCACCGCGGACAGCCGCGCCGCGGATCGGGTGTTCGGGGAGCTCCGTGCCACCCCCGCGACGCTAGGGCCGCCGACACCCCTTTCCCGGACGACTGCGTCGGCTGTGGACGGAGAGGGCGGGATGGGGACAAGGTCACGCACCCGGGCCTTGCGTGCGCCGGTTCGGTCGGGGGTGTCGTGCACGATGAGGCGGGATACGTCGGCGCCGAGGCCGGGCGCGGATGGCTGCGCGGCGTCGGCGGACGAGCCCGGATGCAGCAGTGCGGGGCGCACCATCTCCGGCTGCGTCTGCCCACCGGGACAGCTGGTCGCTGCACCTCACAGCCGCCCTGCCGTCATGTACCGCAGGTGAGGACCACGCTGCGTCGGCGCACGACACGAGCGGCTCTGAGCGATGGCCGTCAGACAAGATCGCCGGTGGTGGAGCATCCCGGCCACCACTGGCCGCCGGCCACCGCAAACGGCGGTCATGCTCATGGCCGGCATCGCAACCCGGACCGTGGCGCTCCGAGCCGCCTCCCGAGATCACCAGCCGCGGGGCATCCCGGCCGCAGGTGGCCGCCACATACCGCAGACGATGATCACGATGAGTCAGCGGAAGCGTGAGCGGGCCTCCCTGCGTCGGACACCGCCCAAGATCGGCGATAGCGCTACTGCACGGCTGCCAGCTGCGCCGTCCTGCTCCGTACATGGTGATCATGTGGCAGCGGAGGGCGCAGACCGGGCGTGCGAAAGTAGAGCGAGATCAGTAGCTGCGGTCGGCCGTCGAGGGCCGCTACCTACCTCGGCCGGCGATCGTGGAAGTGCGCCGCCTATCCCTTCGGCACCACCACGACACCCAGGGCGCCGTTGCCGACGTGGGCGCCGATGACGGCGCTGATCTCGGAGACCACCGGGCGGGGGGAGGCGGGGAGCCGTTCGGCGAGGCGGTCCGCCAGCTCCTCGGCGCGCTCGGGGACGCCGAGGTGGTGCACCGCGAGGTCGGCCTCGGCGCCGGCGGCGGCGACCGCGTGCTCGACGAGCCTCTGGATGGCGCGGGCGGAGGTCCGAACCTTCTCCAGGGCGGTGATCCGGCCGTCGACCAGGTGGAGCAGCGGTTTGACGGCGAGGACGGTGCCCAGCACCGCGGCCGCCGTCCCGATCCGGCCGCCCCGGCGGAGCCGGTCGAGCTCGTCCACGCAGAAGATCACCCGGCACCGGGCGGCCACGGCCGCGGCGGCGGCCTCGACGTCCGCAGGCTCCGCGCCCTCGGCCGCGGCGCGGTCGGCGGCGAGGACCGCGAACCCCAGGCCCATCCCCAACGCCCTGGAGTCGACGACCCGGACCCGGCCGGGGTCGACCTCCTCGGCCGCGAGTCGCGCCGCGTCCCACGTGCCCGACAGCTCGCGGGACAGGTGCACGGAGACGACCGCGGACGCTCCGGCGGCGAGCAGGTCTCGGTAGGTCTCGGCGAACGCCTCCGGGGTGGGGCGCGAGGTCTGGACGTCCAGCCTGCGGTCGGCGATCGCCGCGCTCAGCTCGCCGGGGCCGATGTCGACGCCGTCGCGCACCACGCGGTCTCCCAGCCGCACCTCGAGGGGCACGACGCGCACGGAGCCGGCCAGCGAGGACGGCAGGTCGGCGGTCGAGTCGGTCACCACCGCCACGCGGCCCGCCACCTCCTCGGCGCCGGCCCGGGCCGCTGCGTCCACAGGCGCCTCGGCGCCGTCGGGCGCGGCGCCGTCCGCGCCCTCGGGGTCGGTCGCGCGGTCGGCTCGCTCGGTCACGGCGGCGGACCGCGGGTCGAGTGCGGAATCGGGCACGGGGCCGAACCTAGAACCTCTCCAGTCGATCTCCAACCGGCTGCGCCGGTCGTCGCTTCCCGGCCGCTCACCACCCGCAGGATCGATCGCCACCCGCGAAGCCGACCGCCACTGCGACGCCGGCCGCCGCCCGCACAGTCGATCGCACCCTGCAAAGTCGATCGTCGCCGACGGGACGGATCTCGTTACACAGCAGACCGGGCTCCGCGGAGTCGATCGCCGAGCCCGTCGACGCCCGCGGCGCCACCGATCACGACTCCGCAGCGGCAGGACCGGGCGCCCCGACGACCTTCTCCCCCAGCTCACGCGACCCCGTGCCGTCGGAACCGGGCACCCGGGCCAACTCCCCCCGCACCAGCTCGGCGAGCGTCTCCCCCACCCGCCGGTGCGCCTCCCAGCCCCAGTGCATCCCGTCGGGGTTGCCGCGCCCGCCCAGGACGTGCCCCGCGACCAGCGTGGGGGCGTCGAGCACCCGCACGCCGTGCGCGTCGGCCCAGATCCGGGTCGCCCGCTCGGCCGCCGCCCGCCCGGCGTGCACCCCGCCGTAGACGGCGGCGCGGTGCACCGAGGGCAGCATCGCGACGACCGGGATCCCGGGGCGCAGTGCCGTCACGGCCGCGCGGCAGCGCTCCAGGTAGGAGACCGTGAGCCGCGGGGGCAGCGCGACCGGCCCACCGCCGGGGAGCGCCGCGAACGCCCGCGACAGCCACGGCTGGGCGCGCAGGTAGCCGTCGCGCACCCGCCCGCGCACGGACGCGGGCCGCAGGACCGGGATCAGCTCCCGCACCGCCGTCGGCAACGGCGAGGGCAGCGCGTCCATCCCGCCCACCCCGAGCACCACCGCGTCGATCCGCGGCATCGCCGCCCACACCCGCGGGTCGTGGGTCAGCGCGTGCCAGGCATGCCGCGCCGTCCAGCCGATCCCGGCGACGAGCTCGACCCGCCCGCCGAGCGCCGCCGCGGCGACCTGCGGCCAGATCCGTGGGTGGTCGGCGGGTTCGGCCCGTTCGGGGCCGTGGAAGGCGAGCGAGTCCGCGAGGACGAGCAGCTCAGGAGGTGACACCGATGTTGTACCCGGACAGCCGCCAGCGCGGGTGGTCCGCGCGCCGCGCGACGACCGCCCACTTGCAGTTGCCCATGCCGCCGATGATCGGCCAGACGGCCTCGGGCAGGTCCAGCAGCCCGGACACCAGGCCGCCGATCATCCCGCCGTGCGCCACGATCAGCAGGGACTGTGCGCCGGGCTCCTCGGCCAGGTCGACGTCGATCTCCTCGACGACCGGCAGCGACCGCCGGACGACGTCGACGCGGGACTCCCCGCCCGGGGGCGTCCACCGCGGGTCGCCGCGCCACTCCGCGATCTGTCCCGGGAAGTCGACCTCGACCTCGTCGACCCTGCGGCCCTGCCACTCCCCCAGGTGCGTCTCGCGCAGCCGCTTGTCGAGCTTGACCGGCAGCCCGAGGACGTCGGCGATCGTGTTCGCCGTGTCGACGGCGCGGGCCAGGTCGGAGCTGACGACCCGGTCGAAGGGCATGGCGCCGAGCACCGGGGCGGCCCGCAGCGCCTGCTCACGGCCCTCCTCGGTGAGCTGGGAGTCGATGTGGCCCTGCATGCGGCCGGCGACGTTGTAGTCCGTCTGCCCGTGCCGCAGGAGCACGACCCGCCGCAGTGTCACTCCGACTCCTCGGCCGGGGTGGTACGGGCCTCGGGGAAGTCGAGGGCCGGGCAGTCCTTCCACAGCCGGTCCAGCCCGTAGAACCCACGCTCGTCCGTGTGCTGGACGTGCACGACGACGTCCGTGTAGTCCAGCAGGACCCACCGGCCCTCGCGGGTGCCCTCGCGGCGGGTCGGCTTCACGCCGTGCTCGCGGAGCTTCTCCTCCACCCCGTCGACGATCGCCTGGACCTGCCGCTCGTTGGGCGCCGAGGCGAGGACGAAGCAGTCGGTGATCACGAGCTGCCCCGACACGTCGAGCACGACGATGTCCTGGGCGAGCTTGTCCGCGGCGGCGGCCACCGCCACCCGGGCGATCTCCACCGCCTCTGCCGTTGCCGCCACGCGGCGCCTCCCTCCGCGACAGCCGGACCTCGGCCTCGCCGCCTCAGTGTCGCAGGCCGCGCCGGCCGGGTCCGGTTCAGGCCGGTATACCGGTCCCCGCGGGTGCGTCCGGGGTGTAGAGCCGGCGCTTCGAGATGTACTGGACCACCCCGTCCGGCACGAGGTACCAGACCGGTCGGCCGGCGGCGACGCGGTCCCGGCAGTCCGTCGACGAGATGGCCATGGCCGGCACCTCGACGAGCGTGACCGCGCCCTTCGGCAGGTGCGCGTCGGCCAGCTCGTAGCCGGGCCGGGTCACGCCGACGAAGTGCGCCAGCGTGAACAGCTCCTCGACCTTGTGCCAGGACAGGATCTGGGACAGGGCGTCCGCGCCGGTGATGAAGTACAGCTCGGCGTCGGGCATCGCGGCGTGGATGTCCGCCAGGGTGTCGGCGGTGTAGGTCGGGCCGCCGCGGTCGATGTCCACCCGGCTCGTCATGAACCGCGGGTTCGACGCCGTCGCGATCACCGTCATCAGGTACCGGTCCTCGGGCGGGCTGACCGCCTTCGCCGACTTCTGCCACGGCTGTCCGGTCGGCACGAAGAGGACCTCGTCGAGCGCGAACCGGTCGGCGACCTCGCTGGCCGCCACCAGGTGGCCGTGGTGGACGGGGTCGAACGTCCCGCCCATCACCCCGATCTTGCGCTGCATCGCGGCAGGATATCCCGCCCCGGAGACCGCGAACGGACGAACCGCCGTCTCAGCCGGCGGGCTGAGCAGCGGCGACCCGGCCGCGGGCCCGCTCGCACCGCTCGGCGTAGGCGACGGCCGCGGCGGAGTGCGCCTCGGCGACCTCCGCCGCATCACCCGTGCTGAGCAGGTCGAACTGCAGCCCGCGCCAGAGGGCGACGATCTCGCGGGCGACCGTGCCGGCCTCCGGGTCCGGCACGCCCTCGGCCCGCAGCCGCCCCGCGACCAGGTTGGTCCAGTCGTGCCCGACCCGCGCGAGGAACTCGTCGAACCGGCCCGGCTGGTGCAGCGCCACGCCGTAGACCTCGAAGAACAGCCGGTGGAACGGGTGGTTCTCGCGGGCGGCGATACCCGTCCACACGGCGTCGAGGCGCTCGCGGAGGGGGCCGGTGCCGTCGAGCGCGGACAGCGCGCCGGCGAAGGTCGGGAACCGCAGGGAGGCCGCCGTCAGCGCCTGCGCGATCAACTGTTCCTTGGACCCGAAGTAGTACAGCAGCATCCGGTTGTTGGTGCCGATGGCCGTGCCGAGCCGGCGCAGCGTCAGCTCTGCGATGCCGTGCTCGACGACGTAGTCCGCGATCAGCCCGAGCAGCCGGTCCCGCTCGGACTCCGGTGCCGCCATGGCGTCACCGTACTCATCGAGAAACGGCACGGGCCCGCCAGTAGGGAAGGCCACGGCCTAGCCGGATGCGTACGACGGGTCAGGGGCGCTCGTAGGCGTGCCGGAACTGCACGCTGATCCGCGCGGAGGCCGACCGCACCTTCGGCACGCTGTGCTGCCACCTCCGCTGGCAGGTCCCGCCCATCACCAGCAGGTCGCCGGGCCCGGGGAGGAACCCGACGGACGCGCCGCCGCCGTGCGGCCGCAGCCGGAAGGGCCGCACCCCGCCCAGCGAGATCAACCCGACGAGCGCGGTGTCCATCTCGCGCGCCACCCGGTCCCCGTGCCACGCCACGCTGTCCGCCCCGTCGCGGTAGAGGTTGGCCCCGACCTGCGTGAACTCCTCGCCGTAGCGCCCGCTCAGCAGGTGCGCGGCCTCGGCGAAGACCGGCTCCGGGAGCCCCTGGTCGACGGTCCAGCGGTGCGTGAGCCGCGGTTCGGGCAGCACCCGCTCGTACATCCAGATGTCCCGCTGCGCCCATGGCGTGCTCCGCAGCAGCCGCGCGAACAGCTCGTCCGCCCCGCGCAGCCAGCCGGGGACAAGGTCCACCCACGCCCCGTCGCCGAGCTCGTGCCGGACCAGCCCGTGGAAGTCCGGGTCGACCTCGACGGCCGGCGCGCCCTCGTCGAACAACGACGGCTGCCACACCAGGTCCACTCCCATGGGCCCGACGCTACCCTCTCTCGAACATCAGTTCGAGTATTTCGCCCGATCGGCCGTCCCACGCGATCCGGGGCAGCCGCCGTGCGAGGGTCGAGACACCGCGAAGGGAGACCGCCCTGCCGCCCGTCCCGCTGTCCGTCTGGACACCTCGCCGATCGTCGCCGAGTCGACGGCCGCCGAGGCGCTGCACCGCACCGTCAACCTCGCCCGCCTCGCCGACGACCTGGGCTACCGCCGCTACTGGGTGCCGGAGCACCACGGGATGCGGGGCGTCGCGTGCGCGGCGACCGCGGTCGTCGTCGGACGGATCGGTCGTACGAGATCTGAGCGACCCTTTGATCCCATCATCCGGAACATCTTTCTCAATCACTGGTACCGCAGCGTACGGTCCACCCATGCCCACCACCACCGCCTCCCGCCGCCGCTGGGTGGTGCTCGCGATCGGCGTCCTCGCCCAGACATCGGCCTGCGCGTTCGTCTACGGCGTCCCGTTCCTGGTGCCGGGCCTGCGCGACGCGATGGGTCTGTCGCTGGCCGCCGCGGGCATCTACGTGGCCGCGCCGACCACCGGGCTGCTGCTCACGCTGATCGCGTGGGGCGCGGCCGCGGACCGGTTCGGCGAGCGGAAGGTGATGGCGTCGGGGTTGCTGCTGGCGGGGTTGGTGATCGGCACGGTCGCGCTGCTGCCCCGCCCCGGACACGCCGCCGTGCTGGGCCTGCTGGCCGTGGGCGGGGCGGCGTCGGCCAGCGTGTTCGCCGCGAACGGCCGCATGATCATGGGCTGGTTCCCGCGCACCGAACGCGGCCTGGCGATGGGGATCCGGCAGACCGCACAGCCGCTCGGCGTCGCTCTGGCCGGGCTGGTCCTGCCGAGCCTGGCGGAGCGGACCGGCGCGATCGGCGCGCTGATCGTCCCCGCCGCGCTCTGCCTGCTCTCGGCCCTGCTGGTGGTCGCGTTCGCGCCGGATCCGGCGCGGCCGCCGCGGACCGAGGGCGGCCGCGAGGGCTCGCCCTACGGGGCGCCGGTGCTGTGGCGGGTGCACGCGGCGAGCGCCCTGCTGGTCGTCCCCCAGTTCGCGATCAGCGCCTTCGCCACGGAGTACCTGGTGCGCCAGCAGGGCTGGAGCGCCACGGCGGCCGGCGCGTTCGTCGCGGTGATCCAGATCGCGGGTGCGCTCTCGAGGATCGGCTCCGGCGTGTGGTCGGACCGGGTCGGGTCGCGGCTGCGGCCGATGCGCCAGCTCGCGGGGGGCGCGACGCTCGTCCTGCTCGTCTTCGCCCTCGGCGACGCGGTCGCGCCGTGGCTGGCCGTCGCGGCGCTGGCCGTCGGCGGGATCGTCACCGTCGCCGACAACGGGCTGGCGTTCACCGCGGTCGCCGAGATCGCCGGGGCGACCTGGTCCGGGCGGGCCCTCGGCATCCAGAACACCGGACAGAACGTCGTCTCGTCGCTGACCCCGGTCGCGCTCGGCGCGGTCGTCGGGGCGGCGGGCTACGCGCTCGGGTTCGCGGTGGCCGCGGCGGCGCCGCTGGCCGCGATCGCCCTCACCCCGGTGCGGGACGAGCCCGAACCCAGCTGGTGAGTCAGCCGACGCCGGCGTCGAGGGCCGCGGCGAGGAAGCGCAGCTCGGGCCGCAGGTCCAGACGCGCCGGCGACTCCTCGTCGGCGTGCCGGTAGACCGAGTGCCGGTAGCTCAGCGTCGACGCCAGCAGCCGCGCCGCGCTGTCGACGCCGCTCCCGTCGCCCTCCCGCGCCGCCAGCAGCACCGCCCGGATCTCCTCGACGAACCGGTCGAACCGGCCGTGCAGCGCGTCGCGCACCGCGGGGTGGGTGTCGGCCTCGCGCCAGAGCAGGTGGGAGAGCACGGCTGAGGACTCGAGCCGCTCGTCGAGCACCGCGACGAGCCGGCAGAGGCTCTCCGTGACGTCGCCGGGCACGACCACCGCCGCCCGGTCCACGGTCTCCTCCGGCAGCCGCCCGACCAGCGCGGAGAGCAGGTCGACCTTCTTCGCGAAGTAGTAGTGCACCAGGCCCTTCGGCACGTCGGCGCGCTCGGCGATCCTCGAGGTGGGCGTCGCGTCGAACCCCCGCTCGGCGAAGAGCTCCTCCGCCGCGGCGAGGATGCGCTCGCGAGCCGGTTCCGGTGCGGTCATCGCGTCCCATCCTGCACGGACGAGGGGCCGCGACCCCAACGGGTCGCGGCCCCTCGTCCGTCGATCGGTCAGTGGGTTCCGGCCAGCCCGCGGTGGGCGCTGGTGGCCGCAGGCAGGGCGCTCGCGGCGACCAGCACCGCGAGGACACCGGCGACCCACGAGGTCCACGCGGCCCCGGTGAGGTCGCTGTAGCCCATCACCCACGGGGCGATGAACAGCAGCACACCGAGCACGCCGTGCCCGTACTCGCTCGCCACCGAACCCGGTGCGGCGAGCGACCACAGGGCGGTCAGGGCGAGCACCACGCCGAGGACGACGAGCGTCCACGCCGCGGCCGCGTCCGTGGCCACCACGACGGGCGACAGGGCGGCCAGGACGCCGATCACCAGGGCGACCCAGTCCTGCCACCGTGTCCACGCCTTCGCGGTCATCACGATCACTTCCCTCCAGGAGACTATCCCGATGCCTCCGGTCTACGCCTTGACTGGCCGCCCGGTCAACTTCGTCGGAACGTGATCCGCGCCTCGCCGGCCGGGTACCGCCCCGACCGGCGAACGCGCAGGTCAGCGGCGGCTGCGGGTGGCCGCCTCGGCGAGGATCGGCAGGTAGGCGTCGAGCACCCACGGGATCGACAGGACCGACGGCGACGAGCTCGCCGCCACCCGGTCCGCCCCGATGATCGGCGCGTAGCCCCCGGCCTTCACCGCCGGCATCTCCCGGACCGCGGGGTCGTCGCGGAACGCGGTGTCGAGGTCCGGGGTGCCGAAGAACCCGACGAGCAGGTCGGACTGCAGCCGCGGGACCAGCTCGGCGCTGACCGTGTAGTACACCGCGTCGCCGCTCGGGGCGTTCTGCTCCACGAAGGGCGCGGAGGTCATCCCGAGGTCCTCCAGCAGCCGGACCCGGACGTCCGTCGGCCGGAAGATGCCGAGCTGCCCGCCGTCCATCCCGCCCGTGTAGGCGAACGTGGCCCCCGCCAGCTGCGGGTACTCCGACGTGGCCGCGGCCAGCCGGGACTGCGTGGCCACGACGAGCTCCTCGGCCCGGGTGCTGCGGCCCAGCGCCCGCCCGGCGATCCGGGTCTGCTCCTGCCAGCTCGTGGAGTAAGGCGCGTCCGGGTAGGCGACGACAGGGGCGATCCGGGAGAGCGTGTCGTACTCGTCCTGGGTGAGCCCGGAGTAGGTGGCGAGGATCAGGTCGGGCTGCGCGGCGGCGATCGCCTCGAACGCGATCGGCTCCAGCGACCGCCCGACGACCTGCGGCATCGGCTTTCCGGCCAGCGCGTCCCGGACCCACGGGAGCACGCCCTCGGCGTCGCCGCCGTAGTCGAAGAACGGCATCGCGACGGGCACGACGCCGAGCGCGATCGCCACGTCCTGGTTGGCGGCGCTCACCGTCGCGACGCGGGTGGGCTCGGCCTCGATCGTCGTGGTGCCGAGCTTGTGCGTGATCGTGACGGGGAAGCCGTCGCCGCCGCCCGAGGACGGTACGTCCCCGCCGGCCGCGCACCCGGCGAGGGTCAGCGCGGCGAGGCCCGACGCGGACAGGACGAAGGAACGGCGGGACAGGGTCGGCACGTGCATTGCTCCCGGGACGTCGTGGCAGTACATCGGTGAGCCTAACCTCAGCACTTCCGAGATCCTGCACGAATCGGACACACCCCGCGCACGCCATACTGGGCCGGTGATCGGGCGCGGCAGGCGGGAGCGGAAGGCCAGGGAGAACGCGAAGAGGGCGGTGACCGCGGCGCTCGACCTCGTGGAGGGCCGGGCCCTGCACGCCGACCGGGTCGACTGGGCCACCGCCCGGACCGACGTGCTGGGTGTACTCGACGACCCGGAGCAGCTCGAGCTCAAGCTGTTCCACCTGGTCAGGCAGGCGGGCGGACCACATGGGGGCGTCCGCCGCGCCCGGCCGACGTCCGGTGCGCCCGAGCTGCCGCGGATCGAGGAGCAGGGCGACGCGATCGTCGTCACCTTGCCGGCCTGTGCCGAGCACGACGCCCGGACCTACACCGACGCCGCCCGGGCGGCCCTCGACGGGCGCACCGCCGAGCGCTGGATCGTGGACCTGCGCGGTACCGGCGGCGGGTCGCCGTGGCCGCTGCTCGCCGCCGTGGCGCCACTGCTCGGCGAGGGCGAGGTCGGCGCGTTCGTGGACCGGGAGGGCGGCCGCACCCCGTGGACCGTGCGCGACGGCGTGGTCTCGCAGGGCGGGACCCCGCAGCTCCAGGGCCCGCCCGGCCGGGTCGACGGGCCCGTCTCCGTGCTCACGGACGGGAACACGGCGAACTCGGGCGAGGCCGTGGCCGTCGCCTTCCGCGGCCGCCCCGACGCCCGCTCCTACGGCGCCCCGACCCTCGGCTTCAGCACCGGCGTCGAGTCCGCGCCGTTGCCCGGCGGGCTGGTCCTCACGGTCGCCACCAGCCGCTTCTCCGACCGCACCGGCCAGGTCTACGGCGGCCCGGTCACCCCCGACGTCCCCAGCGACGACCCGCTCAGCATGGCCCTCTGGGACCTGTGAGTGGCGATGGTCGCCAGAGCGACCGTCGCCACTCACGAGCAGGGGTCAGACGGGCAGGAGGGCCTCGACGACGTCGGCCAGCTGGCCCGCGGTGCGGCACTCGTGCATGGGCAGGACGTCGGCGTAGCGGTGCGCCGCCGAGTCGCCGGTCCCCCACTGCCGCTTCGGCTCCGGGTTGAGCCAGTGCGCGTGCCGGGCCTGCCCGACGAGCCGGCGCAGCACGGCGAGGTTGGGGTCGCGATAGTTGGTGCGGGCGTCGCCGAGGATCAGCAGCGAGGTCTTCGAGGTGATCGCCTCGCCCCAGAACTCGGCGAAGCTGCCGAGCGCGTGCCCGTAGTCGGAGTGCCCGTCGAAGGCCGTGAGGTCGGCCTCGCGCAGCACCCGCTGCATGACCCCGGACAGCTCCGCGCCGGGCTCGAACAGGTGCGTGACCTCGTCCGTCTTCTCGACGAACGCGAACACCCGCACCTTCGAGAACTGCTCGCGCAGCGCCTGGACCAGCAGCAGCGTGAAGTGCGAGAACCCGGCGACCGAGCCGGAGACGTCGCAGAGGATCACCAGCTCCGGGCGCCCCGGGCGGCGGGTCCTGTAGGCGGGCTTCATCGGCACCCCGCCGGTCGACATCGACCGGCGCAGCGTGCGCCGCATGTCGAGGGTGCCGCGCTTGGCGTGCTTGCGGCGCACGGCGAGCCGGCTGGCGAGCCGCCGGGCCAGCGGGTGCACTGTGCGACGGAGCTGGGCGAGCTGCTCGGCGTAGGCGGAGAGGAACTCGACCTGCTCGGCCTGCTTCGGCACGGCGGTCTTCGCCACCTGGTCCCGGCCGCGCTGTTCGGCGGTCCGGCGCCGCACCTCGTCCTGCACCATCTTGCGGAACCGGGCGATGCGGTCGCGGATCTCGCGCCGGCGGACCTCGTCGGTGAAGTCGTCCGTCGGGTCGCCGTCCTGGCGCATCCCGTCGAGGATCCGGGCGAGCAGCGTCTCCGGCGACATCAGCCGCAGGGCCTGGTACGCCGACCAGCTGGGCTGGCCGTTGACGCCCTGGACCCCGGTGCCGCTGGCCCCGGCGGTGCCGAGCGCGTCGACGGCCGCGCGGGCCAGTTCGCGGAGCGCCTCCTCGTCGCCGGCCAGGAGGAGGTCGGCGAGGAGGTCGCGCAGGGCGTCGACGTCGACCGGGCCCTCGGACCCGTCGTCCGTCTCCGCGCGGGGCACCTCGACGTCCTGGGCCCCGACGCCGAGCGCGGGCGGGAAGTACAGGTCGAAGAGGGTGTCGAAGACCTCGCGCTGGCCGGAGCGGCGCAGCAGCGCGGAGGCCAGCCCCTCGCGCAGCTCGCGCCGGCGCAGCAGGTCGAGCGCACCGACGACCTCGGCCGCGTCGACCGTCTCACCCGGCCCGACGGCCACGCCGTGCCGGCGCAGCGCGCCGACGAAGTCGACGAGGTGACCGGGCAGCCCGTGCTCGGGTGTCGTGACGGCCATCGGGGCCTCCTCAGTTCAGGCGCAGTTCCGCGCTCGCCTTGACCTGGTCGGACTGGTGCTTGAGCACGACGCCGAGGGTCTGCCGGACGGCGTCGTCGTCGAGGGTGTCGAGGCCGAGGGCCAGCAGGGTGCGCCCCCAGTCGATGGTCTCGGCGACCGACGGGACCTTGCGCAGCTCCATCGCCCGCAGCACGCGCACGGTCCGCACCAGCGCGTCGGCCAGCGCCTGCGGCAGCTCCGGGACGCGGGTCAGCACGATCCGGCGCTCGAGGTCCGGGTCGGGGAAGTCCAGGTGCAGGAACAGGCAGCGGCGCTTGAGCGCCTCCGACAGCTCGCGGGTGGAGTTCGAGGTCAGCAGCGCGAACGGCTTGCGGGTCGCGGTGACCGTGCCCATCTCCGGGATGGAGACCTGGTAGTCCGACAGGACCTCCAGCAGCAGGCCCTCGACCTCGACGTCCGCCTTGTCCATCTCGTCGATGAGCAGGACCGTCGGGTCGTCCCGGCGGATCGCGGTGAGCAGCGGGCGCGGGAGCAGGAACTCCTCGGAGAACACGTCGTCCCGGGTGGCGTCCCAGCTCTCGTGCCCCTGCCCGGCGGTGATCCGCAGCAACTGCTTGGCGTGGTTCCACTCGTAGAGCGCGCGGGACTCGTCGATGCCCTCGTAACACTGCAGGCGCACCAGCCCCGAGCCGGTCGCGGCGGCGACCGCCTTCGCGAGCTCGGTCTTGCCGACGCCGGCGGGGCCCTCCACGAGGAGCGGCTTGCCGAGCCGGTCGGCGAGGTACACGGTCGTCGCGACGGCCGTCGACGCGAGGTAGCCGACGCCCTCGAGGCGCTCGGTGACCTCGTCGACCGAACCGAACAGCGGTGCCTGGGTGGCCTTCACCCGGATCATCCTGCCTTGTGGGCAGGGGCCCCGCCCAGCCGTGTTGCCGATCGGACGTTCAGTAGGGGTGAGTGGTGCGTCACATCGCGCTCGTCAGCCGAGCAGTCGCAGGGCCGTGGAGATCGGGTCGAGGAGCCGCGGCAGGGCCGGATCGAGCCCCTCGTCGACGTCGACGGCCGAGCAGCCGTTGAGCACGACGTCGGCGCCCGCGACCCCGGGTGCCGGAACCGCCGGGTCGAGCACGCAGTCCGGCAGGGTGGCGTCACCCCGGGCGGCGCCGCGGCCAGCGCCTTCCCGACCAGCTCCTCCGACGCCCGGACGTCGGCCTCGATCTAGTGCACGGGGCCCCTCCGGCCCGATGTCGTGCAGCTCGACCCGGACGCCCCGCGGCGCCGGCGCATCGTGGCGGGCCTGGCGCCGGGCGACCTCGGCCGGTCGACGGCCGCGCGGACCTCGCGCTGCCGCACCTCAGGCGCTGGTGGCGGTCGAGCGGGTCGCGGCACCCTCGGCCGTGCGGGCGGGCTCGCGCGGCACCAGCAGCATGAGCAGCGCACCGCCGACGGCGAGCACCGCCATCACGACGAAACCGCTGGTGAACGTGCCGGTGCCGGAGACGATGAACCCCATCACCGACGGGGCCACGATGCCCGACGACGCGAAGGCGGCGTCGGCGAACCCGGCGGCGCTGCCCGGCTGGTCCGGGGCGGCGTCGATGGAGGCCACCCACCAGATGCCGCCGGTGACGAACCCGAAGCCCACGCCGCAGGAGATCGAGATGATCGCCACGGTCAGGCTGGGCACGAGCAGCATCGGGATCAGCGAGCACCCGGCGAGCAGCAGGGCGACGCCCATGACCGCGAACCGGCTGCGGATCCGCGGGCTGCGCCGGTACACCCGGTCGACGACGACGCCGCCGACCAGCGCACCGACCACGCCGGCGGCCCACGGGGCGACCGAGAACGCACCGGCCTGCTTGAGGCTGAGCCCGTAGGCGGTGGAGAAGAAGGTCGGCAGCCAGTACATGAAGGCCCAGAACATGAAGCCCCAGGCGAAGTACCCGCCGGCGACGACCCACAGGTTGCGGTTGGTGAGCAGCGGCCGCCAGCGCACCGGGGCGCGCTCCGACCGGGCGTCGGCCTCCTGGCCCTCGGCGATGTAGGCGCGCTCGGCGGCGCTGACCCGCGGCGACTCGTCCGGCAGGTCGCGGAGCAGGGCGAGCGCGACCAGCGCCCAGACCCCGCCGAGGATCGCCATCGTCCAGAACATCCCCTGCCAGCCCAGCGCCCCGATGAGCCAGGTGAGCAGCGGGCCGGAGATGAGCAGGCTGCCGGACACCGCGACGCCGCCGCAGAGCGCGAGGGCGACGCCGCGCTCGCGCACCGGCAGCCAGCGGCTCACGGCGCGGGTGGCGGCCGGGAAGGCCGGGGACTCCCCGATCCCGAGCAGCAGCCGAACGATCAGCAGTCCGGCGAAGGAGCCCGCCACCGGGATCAGCGCGACGGAGACGGAGAACAGCATCACCGCGGCCAGCAGGACCTTGCGCGTGCCGAACCGGTCGACCAACGGCCCCGACACGAAGGCGAAGACCATGTACCCGACCGAGAAGACGCTGCTGATGATCCCGTACTGCGCGGTCGTGATCCCGAACGCCTGCTCCAGCGGTTGGACCGCGTAGGAGATGGCGCTCCGGTCCACGTAGTTGATGACGATCAAGGCGATGACCACCCCGATCGTCACGAAGCGGAAGCGACTCTGCATCTCGTGTTCCTCGGATTTCCCGGCGCGGTCCGAGGACCGGCCGATGTCCGCGTCATTGCGTTCCTGCCAGCGGAACAATTCTGACGCTCCTTTGTCCGGAAATACTCCACTTGTTGCGGCACTCCGTCAATGATCAGGCGTGTTACGAGCAGATCTCGTGATGAATTGTTCCGTTCAGAGGAACAATTCCGGGCGACGGAGAATTGCGAGGGCGTCGCGGACGGACCGGCCGTCGCGCAGGCCCCACACCGCGGCCACGACGTCCGCGGCGGCACCCGGCACCAGGGCGCGGTCGGCGTTCCCGGTGAACTTCGTCGACAGCTCGTCGGCGGAGAGGGGGTTGGCCGGCCCGCCGCGGTTGGCCCGGACCCGTTCGGTGACCGTGCGGCCGCCGGCGATCTCGGCGGTCAGGACCGCCGGGAACTGGCGCGGGAACAGTGCCGTCGACTCGTCGTCGGCGACCACCCGCACGCGGCCGGCCAGGTCGAGCCGCCGCGGGTCGGCGGCGGCCGCGTCGGTGAAGTCCTCGTGGAACACACCGAGCCCGCCGCCGCCCAGCAGAGCGGCGGCCACGGTGTAGGGCCCGCTGAACGCCGCGTGGTAGCCCGACCGCGGCCGCGCCTTCTCCTCGGGAGGCTCGGCGATGGTGCGCAGCACGGGGGCCGGGACGCCGAGGGTGAGGGCCCGGACGTCGTCCGGCTCCACCCCGCGGGCCCGCAGCGCGAGCGCCGCGTCGATCCCGGCGTGGGTGAAGTGGTTGCAGGGGTAGGGCTTGAAGAAGATCCCCGGCGTCTCCCACTCCTCGCCGAACCCGTCGGTGACGCGCTCGACGTGCACCCGGTCGCCGCAGAAGGCCTGCAGGAACCCGAACCGCCCCTCGATCACGGTCGGCGGCCCGGTCAGGCCGTGCCGGGCCAGGTCCGCGGCGGCGACGCCGGCGTGCGCGGCCCAGCCGCAGTGCACCCGCTTGATCGTGCCGCCGGTCCGGTTCGCCTCGATGACCCCGGCGCCCATGCTGGCGGCGATCCCGACGACCGAGGTCAGCTGCTCGGCGTCGAGCCCGGACAGCATGCCCGCGGCGACGGCCGCGCCGACCGCGCCGCAGATCGCCGTGGCGTGCTGGCCGCGCTCGAAGAACACGGAGTTGCCCAGCTCCTCGTCGTACCCGGCCATCCCGAGCCGGCACGTCACCTCGATGCCGACGGCGGCCGCGGCCAGCATCGCCGGCCCGGACGCGCCGACCCGCTCGGCCGTCGCGAGCGCCGCCGGGATCACCGACGACGACGGGTGCAGCACGGACGGCAGGTGCGTGTCGTCGAAGTCGAGGGAGTGCGCGAGGGTGCCGTTGACCAGCGCCGCCGAGGGGGCGGGCAGCGGCTCGGCGCGACCGACCGCGGTGGCCGCGCCGCCCCCGCCCCACTCCCCCACGACCGCGCCGACGATCCGGGCCGGCTCCTCACGGGTGGCAGCCAGGCAGTTGCCGAGGACGTCGACGGTGCGCGCGACGACGTCGTCGGCCAGCTCGGCGGGGATGCCGTCGGCGGCGACCCGCGCGGCGACCTCCCCGATCCGCTGGGCCGGGGTTCGGGTGGCGGTCGGGGCGCTCACGCGGCCACCACCGCGAGCGGGCGGACGGGCGCACCCGTGCCCCCGACGATGCGCAGCGGCGCGAACACGGCCAGGAACTCGCCGAGCCCGGCCGCGGCGGCGTCCTCGAGCGCGAGGTGTTCCACGATGTGGATGCCCTGCTCGACCAGCAGCACGCGGTGCACCGGCAGGACGCGGTGCCCGGCGCCGGCGGGGATCTGTTCGTAGGCGGTGGTGTCGGAACCGGTCGCGACCACGCCGCGCCCGGCGAGCCAGCGCGCCCCGTCGACGGTCACGCCGGGCACCCCGGACTCCCTGCCGAGGTAGGCCGCCGTGTCGCCGAACAGGCGGCCCCAGCCGGTCCGGACCAGCGCGACGTCGCCGCGGCCCGGCTCGGCGCCGGCCCGCGCGGCCGCGGCCTCGAGGTCCTCGGCCGTGACGCCGTAGCCGCCCTCCAGGATGTCGACCCCGTGCACCGCGGCCACGTCGAGCAGGACCCCGCGGGTCACCATCGGCGGGATGGTCTCGGCCCCGTGCGCGGTGTGCTTCCCGCCGCGCTGCGCCTCGGCGGCGTCGATCCCGCCGTGCAGCAGGCCCTCGTGGCTGACGTGGGACAGCGCGTCGACGTGGGTGCCGACGTGCCCGCCGGTCACGATGACCTCGTTCGAGGCCGAGCCGCCGTCGGGCCGGACCGCGTCGCCGTGCCGGCGCTCGAGCGTCATCCGGAAACCGGGGTGGTTGGGCGAGCTGGGCATGCCGGTGTAGAGCGGGTGCCCCAGCTCGATCACGCGGGTGCCGGCGCGGACCGCGTCCAGCAGCGCGGAACCCGTGGTCGTGGCGGTCATGGGAGCTCCTTCCCGGCGCGCGGGCGGCGCTGCGCCGGTTCGTGGGGGTCGGGGAGGGTGTCCGCGAGCTCGACGACCCAGCGCGCCCCGGACACCACCGCGGGGTCGACGAACCGGCCGCGCGGGTCGACCCAGGCGGACTCGCCGGCCGCCGCCAGCGACCCGAGCAGCGCACGCGCCCCGGCCACCTCGTCCGGGTCGGGGGTGAAGGCCCGGTGCACCGGGCCGATCTGGGCGGGGTGGATCACCGAGCGGCCGAAGAAGCCGGCGTCCCGGGCGGCGGCGGAGTCGGCCGCGAGGCCCTCCGGATCGCCCAGGTCGGTCCAGACGCTGGCCACCGGGCTCGGCAGGCCGGCGGCCCGGGCGGCGACGACCACCCGGCCGCGGGCCCAGTCCAGCCCGGACCCGCGGACCCGGAGGTCGGCGGCGAGATCGGCCTCGCCGAGCGAGAGGCCGGCGACCAGCGGGTGGCAGGTGGCGAGCGCGAAGGCCCGTTCCACCCCGAGGGCGGTCTCGACCAGCAGGTGCAGCGGTCGGCCCAGCCGCTCGGCCAGCGCGGCGACGGCCGCGGGATCGTCCGCCTTGGGCACCCGGATCCCGTCGATCTCCGCACCGGCGAGGGCGGCGATGTCGTCGGCGGCCCAGGGCGTGTCGGTGCCGTTCATCCGCACCCACACCGGGAGCCGGCCCCGGGAGACGGCGGCGGCGGCCTCCCGCGCGGCGCCCTTGGCGTCGGCGGGGACGGCGTCCTCGAGGTCGAGCACCACGGCGTCGGCCGCCCCGGCCAGCGCCTTCGCGACGACGTCGGACCGGTGGGCGGGGACGTAGAGCCAGCTCCGCGCGCGGCCGAGCGCGGTGTGCGGGGCGGCGCCCGCCCGCGTCGGCTGGGTGGCCGTCACACGACCCCCGCCGCGCGCAGCCGCTCCAGCTCGGCGGTGTCGACGCCGTAGCGGCCCAGGACCTCCGCGGTGTCGCGGCCCAGGCGCGGGCCGGCGCTGCGGACCCGGCCGGGCGTCTCCGACAGCCGGAACGGCACGTTCTGGAACCGGATCGGGCCGAGCTCCTCGTCGTCGACCCGGACGATGCTGCCGAGCGCGGCGAACTGCGGGTCGGCCAGCACGTCGGCGGCGGTGTAGATCGGGGCGACGGCGGCCTCGGCCTTCTCGAAGGCCTCGATCACCTCGTCCCGGTCCCGCGCGGCGATCCAGGCGCCCACCGCCGCGTCGAGCTCCTCGACGTGCTCGGCGCGCGCGGCGCCGGAGGCGAACCACGGCTCGTCGATCAGCTCGGGCGCCCCGACCAGCCGCATCACGCGCTCGGCGATCGACTGGGCGCTGGTGGACACGGCGACCCAGCGGCCGTCCGCGCAGCGGTAGGTGTTGCGCGGCGCGTTGTTGGTGGACCGGTTGCCCGTGCGCGGCTGCAGCACGCCGAGCTGGTCGTACCCGATGACCTGAGGGCCGAGCAGGTGCAGCAACGGCTCGATGATGGCCATGTCGAGCACCTGCCCGCGGCCGGTGGTCTCCCGCGCCCGCAGCGCGGTCATGATGCCGAACGCCGTGGTGAGGGCGGCGACACCGTCGGCGAGGCCGAAGGGCGGCAGGGTGGGCGGGCCGTCCGGCTCGCCGGTGATCGCGGCGAAGCCGCTCATGGCCTCGGCGAGCGTGCCGAACCCCGGGCGCGACGCGTACGGGCCGAACTGCCCGAAGCCGGTGACCCGGGCGAGGACGAGCCGCGGGTTGCGGGCGGAGAGCTCCTCCCAGCCCAGCCCCCAGCGCTCCAGGGTCCCCGGGCGGAAGTTCTCGATCACCACGTCCGCGTCGGCCGCGAGCTCGCGGAACAGCTCCTGCCCGCGGGGCGTGGACAGCATGAGCGTGACGGACTTCTTGTTGCGCGCCAGCATCTTCCACCAGAGGCCGACACCGTCGCGCTGCACGCCGTGGGTCCGTGCGGGGTCCCCGCGCGGGTGCTCGATCTTGATCACCTCGGCGCCGTGGTCGCCGAGCAGGGTGGCGGCGAGGGGCCCGGCGAACAGCGTCGACGCGTCGAGGACCCGCAGGCCCTCCAGCGCGTCCGGGCCGGCCCCGGGCAGGGTGCCTGGTGCGGTCATGACGTCCTTCCGGCTGCGGCGGGCGCAGCGCTGCGTGCGGGGGTGCGGGGCGGTCGGGCGGGGGCGCGGTCGGCGAGCCGCGCGGAGACCCGGGCCGCGGCCGCGACGACCTCGGGCGCGGTGGCCGCGACGAACTCGTCCGTGACCCGGAACCGGGGCCCGCAGACCGAGACCGCGCCGACGACGTCGCCCGACGGGCCGAAGACGGGGGCGGCGACGGACCCGGCGTCGGCCTGCCGCTCGCCGGCGGAGGCCGCGTAGCCGCGCTCCCGGATCCGGTCGAGCTCGGCGTGCAGCACGTCCGGCTCGGTCAGCGTGGCGGCCGTCAGCGACGGGAGCGCGCCGGCGAGCACCGCGTCGATCTCGTCGGCCGGGGCGAACGCGAGCATGCACTTGCCGGACGAGCCGGCGTGCAGCGGGAACCGGCGGCCGAGCTCGACGGACATGGTGATCTCGTGGGTCCCGACGACCTGGTCGAGGTAGACCCGGCCGCCGTGCACCTTCGCGCTCACCGTGGCGGTCTCCCGCAGCCGGTCGCGCAGGTCGACCAGCTGGGGCAGCGCCGCCGAGCGCAGGTCCGAGTCGCGCAGGGCGCGGCCGCCGAGGGCCGCGGCCGCGGGCCCGAGCCGGTACTCGCGGCTGACCGGGTCGTAGGCGATCAGCCCGCGTCCGGTCAGCGACTGCAGGATGCGGTGCACGACCGCCTTCGACAGGTCCAGCTCGCGGGCCACCCGGGTGACCCCGAGCGTGGGCGGGCCGTCGGTGAAGAGCAGCAGCACGTCCGCCACCCGCTCGGTGGCACCGGTGCCGCCCGTCGTCTCGGCCATCGACCCTCCAGTCGTCCCGCTCGACGGAACACAGAGTGGCCGGGCACGGCGATGATGTCAAGGGAAGCGCCGCAGGGCCTTGCAGAAGTGCTGGTCGGATGGTCTCATCGCTACACCTTGCGAGGTACACAGCTGTTTCTCTCAGCGGAACGGAGGTCCGGGTGACGGAGGTCGACCTGGTGATCGCCGGCGCGGGCGGGGGCCTGGCCGGCGCGGTCCGCGCCGCCGAGCTGGGGCTCGACGTGCTCGTGGTCGAGGCGAACCCGCACTACCTGCGCGGCAACAACACGTCGATGTCGACGGCGATGGTCCCCGGCCCGGGATCGCGGTTCCAGGCCGCGGCGGGGATCGAGGACTCCCCCGCCCGGTTCCTCGCCGACGTCGAGGGCAAGACGCACGGCACGGCCGATCCCGTGGTCGCAAGGGCGCTCGCCGGGGTGGGCGCCGAGCTGGTCGAGTGGCTCGCCGACCACGTCGGCATGCCGGTCGAGCTGCCCACCGACTTCGGCTATCCGGGGCACTCCGTCCCGCGGGTGCACACCGTGCCCGGGCGACACGGCTCCGCCCTGCTGAAGTACCTGTCCGACGCCGTGGCGGCCTCGCCGCGCATCGACGTGCTCGTCCCCTGCCGGCTCGTCGACGCCCCACCGGGGCCCGACGGGACCCGCGTCGCCGTCGTCGAGCACCCCGACGGGATCCGCGAGGAGATCCACGCCCGCGCGGTCCTGCTGGCCACCAACGGCTTCGGGGCCGACGCCGGGCTCGTCCGGACCCACCTGCCGGAGATCGCCGGCGCCCGCTACCACGGCAGCGAGCACTCGCGCGGCGACGCGCTGCGGATCGGCACCGCGCACGGGGCGGCGGCCGGCTGCCTGGACGCGTACCAGGGGCACGCCGCGCTCTCCGCCGCCGCCCAGACCCTCCTGACCTGGACCGCGGTGATGCACGGCGGAGCCGTGGTCGACGGGTCGGGCCGCCGCTTCGGCGACGAGACCACGGGCTACTCGGAGTACGCCGCGGCCCTCGCCGCGCAACCGGGCGGACGGGGGTGGATGGTGTACGACGGGCGGATCGACGCCCTGTGCCGCACCTTCACCGACTACCTCGACGTCCGCTCCGCCGGGGCGGTCCGCACGGGCGCGACCGTCGCGGAGCTCGCCGCCGCCACCGGGCTGCCGGCCGGGCCCCTGGCCGAGGAGGTCGACGCGCTGGCCGCCGTCGCCCGGGGCGAGGCCGCGGACCGCTTCGGCCGCACGGTCGAGGCGCCGCTCTCGAGCCCGTTCCACGCGGTGGAGATCGTTCCCGCGCTCTTCCACACCCAGGGCGGCCTGCGCGTCGACGCCGACGCCCGGGTCGTCGACGCCGGCGGCGCGCCACTGCCGGGCCTCTACGCCTCCGGCGGGGCCGCGGTCGGGATCTCCGGCCACGGCGCCGCCGGCTACCTCGCCGGGAACGGGCTGCTGCCCGCCCTCGGCCTCGCCTACCTGGCCGCCGGGCACGTCGCCCGCGCGGCCGTTCCCTCCGTCGAAGAAGGTGCAACCCGATGACCCAGCCCGACCTGATCATCCGCGACGTCCGGGTCGTCCGGCCCGGCGGGAGCGAGCCGCAGCACGGCGACATCGCCGTGGCCGACGGACGGGTGTCCGAGGTCGCGCCCCGGATCGAGGTGCCCGAGGGCACCGCGGTGCACGAGGGCCGGGGCCGCCTGGCCTTCCCCGGCGTGGTCGACGCGCACCAGCACTGGGGCATCTACAACCCGCTCGCCGAGGACACCGCGACCGAGAGCCGCGCCTGCGCCCAGGGCGGCGTGACGACCTCGCTGACCTACATGCGCACCGGGCAGTACTACCTCAACCGGGGCGGCAGCTACGCCGAGGTCTTCCCCGAGGTGCTGGCCGCGGCGGAGGGCCGTTCGTACGTCGACTACGCGTTCCACCTCGCCCCGATGCAGCGCTCGCACATCGACGAGATCCCGGCGCTGGTCCGCGAGCACGGCGTGACCTCGTTCAAGATCTTCATGTTCTACGGCAGCCACGGCCTGCACGGCCGCTCGGCGGACCAGAACTCCTTCCTGATGATCCCCGAGGGCGAGCGGTACGACCTGGCGCACTTCGAGTTCGTCATGCGCGGCATCCAGGCCGCCCGCGAGGCGAACCCGGACATCGCCGACCAGATCTCGCTGTCGCTGCACTGCGAGACGGCCGAGATCATGACCGCGTACACGAAGCTCGTCGAGGAGGAGGGGCGGCTCACCGGGCTCGAGGCCTACAGCGCCTCCCGGCCGCCGCACTCCGAGGGCCTCGCGGTCACCATAGCCTCCTACCTCGCGCACGAGACGCAGCTGCCCACGATCAACCTGCTGCACCTGTCGTCGGCCAAGGCGATGGAGGCGGCGACGACCATGGCGCGCGCCTTCCCGCACGTCGACTTCCGCCGCGAGGTGACGATCGGGCACCTGCTCACGGACGTGACCACGGCGGACGGAATCGGCGCCAAGGTGAACCCGCCGATCCGGCCGCGCGCGGACGTCGAGGCGCTGTGGGAGCACCTGCTCTCCGGGGACGTGAGCTGGGTCGTCTCCGACCACGCGTGCTGCAAGGAGGAGCTGAAGTTCGGGGAGGACAAGGACGACGTGTTCGCCGCGAAGTCCGGCTTCGGCGGCACCGAGTACCTGCTGCCCGGCCTGGTCGGCGAGGGCCGCAAGCGGGGGCTGTCGATGTCCCGGGTCGCCGAGCTGACCGCCTGGAACCCGGCGCAGCGCCTCGGGCTGCCGACCAAGGGCGACATCGCCCCCGGCTTCGACGCCGACATCGCGCTCGTCGACCCGGACCGGTCGTACGTGGTCGACCCGGCGGACTCCGAGTCGACGCAGGAGTACACGCCCTTCCGCGGGCTGGAGATCGGGTCGACGGTCACCACGACCTTCCTGCGGGGGCGGCCGGTCTACGACGACGGGCAGGTCGTCGGCGAGCCGACCGGGCGCTACCTGCACCGGCCGACCGGCCGGGCCTGAGCGGCGCCGGCACCCCGGCCCCGCGGTTCCGCGCGCCGGATCCGCGGGGCCCCGTCGGTTCCTGTCGGGGGTTGCCGCCACCATGGGGGCGTGACCACGACGGAACAGGACCTGCGCCCGCGCGCCGAGGAGCTGCTGCAGACCCTCGCCGGCGAGGGCGCCCGGCTGCGCGAGGACCAGTGGCGGGCGATCCACGCCCTCGTCGCCGAGCACCGGCGCGCGCTCGTCGTGCAGCGCACCGGCTGGGGCAAGTCCGCGGTGTACTTCCTGGCCACGGCGCTGCTGCGGGAGCAGGGCGCCGGGCCCACGGTGATCGTCTCGCCGCTGCTCGCGCTGATGCGCAACCAGATCGACGCGGCCACCCGGGCCGGGATCGTGGCCGTCACGGTCAACTCCGCGAACCTCGACGAGTGGGAGCAGACCTACGCCGAGATCGCCGCCGGCGAGGTCGACGTCCTGCTCGTGAGCCCGGAACGGCTCAACAACCCGGACTTCCGGGACCGGGTGCTGCCGGAGCTGACCCGGACCGCGGGGATGCTGGTGGTCGACGAGGCGCACTGCGTGTCCGACTGGGGGCACGACTTCCGGCCCGACTACCGGCGGCTGCGCGCGCTGATCGCCGAGCTCCCCGAGGGCATCCCGGTGCTGGCCACCACGGCCACGGCCAACGACCGGGTGGTCACGGACGTGACCGAGCAGCTGGGGTTGCAGTCCGGCGAGCCGCTGGTGCTGCGCGGCTCGCTCGACCGGGCCTCCCTGCGGCTGTCCGTGGTGTCGATCGACTCGCCGGCCGACCGGCTGGCCTGGCTCGCCTCCCGGCTCGACGAGCTGCCCGGCGCGGGCATCGTCTACACGCTCACCGTGCAGGCGGCCGAGGAGATGGCGGAGTTCCTGCGGGAGCGGGGCTTCGCGGTGCGCGCCTACACCGGCAAGACGGACGCGGAGGAGCGGCTCGACGCGGAGGCCGACCTGCTCGGCAACCGGGTGAAGGCGCTGGTCGCGACGTCGGCGCTCGGGATGGGCTTCGACAAGCCGGACCTCGGGTTCGTCGTCCACCTCGGCGCACCCTCCTCCCCCGTGGCCTACTACCAGCAGATCGGCCGTGCCGGGCGCGCGCTCGACCGGGCCGAGGTGGTGCTCCTGCCCGGCCGGGAGGACCGGGAGATCTGGGCGTACTTCGCCTCGCTGGCCTTCCCGCCGGAGCCGCTGGTGCGGCAGACCCTCGCCGCGCTGTCGGACCAGCCGCTGTCCACGGCCGCGCTGGAGACCCGCGTCGACCTGTCGCGCACGCGGCTCGAGATGCTGCTCAAGGTCCTCGACTCGGACGGGGCGGCGAAGCGGGTCAAGGGCGGCTGGATCGGCACCGGCGCGGAGTGGGTGTACGACCGGGAGCGGCACCAGCGGATCGCGGCCGCCCGCAAGGCCGAGCAGCAGGCGATGCTCGACTACCTCTCCACGGAGGAGTGCCGGCTGGTCTTCCTGCGCCGCCAGCTCGACGATCCGGACCCCACACCGTGCGGCCGGTGCGACGTCTGCAGCGGCACCGTCTGGTTGCCCGAGGTCTCCGCCGAGGTGTCGGCGGCCGCAGCCGAACGGCTGCAGAAGCCGGGCGTGGAGATCGCGCCCCGCAAGATGTGGCCGAGCGGCATGAAGGAGCTCGGCATCCCGGCGTCGGGCCGGCTGAAGGCCGACGAGCTGGCCGAGCCCGGGCGGGCCGTCGGGCGGCTGTCGGACATCGGCTGGGGCACGCGGCTGCGCGAGCTGCTGGCCGGACCGGACCAGCCGGTCCCGTCGGACCTGCTCGACGCCGTGGTCCGCGTGCTCGCGGGTTGGGACTGGGCGCAGCGGCCGGTCGGCGTCGTCGGCATCGGGTCGCGCACCCGGCCCCACCAGCTCGAGCACCTGGCCCGCCGGATCGCCGAGATCGGGCGGCTGCCGTTGCTCGGCACGCTGCCCCCGGCCGGCGACCGCCCGGGCCCGCACGAGAACTCGGCGCAGCGGCTCGCCGCGGTGTGGGAGGGGTTCGACGCGGCCGCGCTCCCCGACCTCGGCGGGCTCGACGGCCCGGTGCTGCTGGTCGACGACCTGGTCGACTCGGGCTGGACGATGACCGTCGCCGCCCGGGCCGTCCGCCGCGCGGGCGCCCCCGCGGTCCTCCCGCTCGCCCTGGCCCTGGCGGGCTGACCACCTACCGCACCCACCGTGGCCGCGCGCTCACGGGGCCCGTCAGGGTGAATCACACGCGTGTAATACCTTCCGGACTCGCCCGCACCGACTCCCCGTGAGAGAGGACGAGCCCCCGTGACGCAGAACCTCGAGACCATCCTCACCGACCCCGCGCGCCGGCCCGCCGTCGTCGCCGACCTGAACGAGCTCGTCGGTCAGGAGGTGAAGGACAAGGGCGGCATGTCCGGCGCCGCCGTCAAGCTCGGCTACCAGACGGTGTCCAAGATCCGGCCCGGCGTGGTGCCCGCGGCGGTCGACCGCATGCTGCCGCAGTTCGCCGGCGCGCTGCAGCCGTTCTACGCCGACTACACGGCCGCCGCGGCCGGCAGAGACTTCGGCGCCTACCTCGCCGGCCGTCCCGAGGCCGCCGACGCGCTCCTCGGTGTCACCGACCGGCGCGCCGAGAGCTCCAGCTCGGACGCGCTGAGGAAGGCCTACGCCAAACTGCGCCCGAACGCCCGCAAGAACGTCGAGGAGGCCCTCCCCCGCCTCGGCACCCTCATCGGCAAGCACGCCGCCTCCGCCGGCGTCTGAGCCGACCCCGACGCCTGCCGCGGCAGGCCGACGAGGCCCGGGGCGCCGACGACGTCGCCCCGGCCCGTCCGGGCACAGCCGCCCGGCGGAGCCCGCGCCTCAGTTCTGCGTCGCCTCGCCGAGCAGGTCGGCCACCATCCTCTCGGACAGCCCCTCCGCGGCGCCGCGCCAGCCCTGGTCGGCGTAGTCCAGCAGCTCCGCCGCGATCAGCTGGCCCACCGGCCCCGGATAGCGGTCGAGCGCCACGCTCACCGCGCGCCGGATCCGCAGCACGTCCTCGGTGTCGAGCGGCGCGGACGCGGGTCGCTCAGTCCAGGGCCGCCGCGTCCGGATCGGCCCGGCCGCCCACCGCCCCGCCGGCGGTTCCAGCACCACGCCCCCCGGCCGGTCCCGCCCGCTGTCCCCGACATCCACGCCCTGCCGTTCGCCCCGCCCCCGGCCGCCGTTACCCCTAGGCCGTGTCTCTCAACCTGGCGCCGCCGGGCCCGGTGATCCACGTCGTTCCAGGCAAGGCAGCCGGGCCGCCCTCATACCGGGCGTATTCGGGTGGCCCGGCAACGCCGGCGGGGACGGCGTGGGCGCCGGGAGCGGTGGTGACGGGTTGGGAGACACGGCCTAGGCTCGGGTGGTGCCTCATGATCTCGTGCTGAAGGGCATGAACGCCGCACACCGCCTGCTGCTCAGGGCGACCGGCGGCCGGATCGGCCACGACGCCGCGGGAATGCCCGTCCTCGAGCTGACCACGGTCGGCCGGCGCAGCGGCGAGCCCCGCTCGGTCCTGCTCACCGCGCCGCTCGTGGAGGGCGACACCCTCGTGGTGGTCGCCTCGCGCGGCGGCGACGACCACCACCCGGCCTGGTTCCTCAACCTGCGCGACCACCCGGACGTGCAGGTCTCGGTGCGCGGCGGGCCGCGCGAGCCGCGCCGCGCCGAGATCGTGGGGCCCGACGAGCGGCCCGCGCTGTGGGAGCGCGTCGCGTCGCGCTACCGCAACTACGCCGGCTACCAGCGTCGGACCGAACGGGAGATCCCGCTGGTCAGACTGGTGCCGGTGCCACCACCAGCCGGCTGAGCTCCTTCTCGACGACCGCGCCCTCTCCGGGCAGCGCCGCCCCGGCGGGCACGGCGAGGATCCGCAGGTCCGCGGCGTGCGGCCGGCCGGCGGCGTGCCAGGCGTCGACCCCGGCCCGCAGCAGGCGCACGGCCTTCTCACCCTCGGGCCCGAAGGCGCGCACCCCGGCGGGCTCGGTGACCAGCGCGGCGAGCCCGCCCGGCACCGCGACCGCCACCGTCGCCCGCCCCTGCCCGGTCGGGACCAGCCAGTACCCGGGCGGGTCCTCGGCGTCGCCGGTCAGCAGCCGCAGCGCCCCCGGGACCGTGAGCATGAGCCACAGCCCCAGCCCGTCCCACACGTCGGCGCGGTCGAGGGAGCCCGTCGACCGGTGCAGCTTCCGCGGCTCGTCGAGCAGCGCGGCGACCGCCTCGAGGTCGGGGCTGTCGCCCTCCGGCACCTGCGCGGCCCACCCGGGGCCGATCCGCTCGACCGCCTCCGGCCCCGCACCGGCCCCGCGCAGCCGGATGAAGGCGCAGCTGCGGATCGACCGGCTCTCCAGCACCCCGTCGGGACGCAGGTCGAAGGCCACCGACAGCTGGCTGCCCCGGACCGTGAGCGGCAGCAGCAGCCGCCCGCCCGGCACGAGCTGGGCCACCCACTCCGGCCGGACGTCCCAGCTGCCGACGGTGAGCACGATGCGGTCGTACGGGGCGGCGTCGGGGACGCCGAGTGCGCCGTCGCCGACCCGCAGGTCCACGCCCGTGATCCCGGCCTGCGCGAGGTGCTGCGCGGCCAGCTCGACCAGCTCCGTGTCGATGTCCACGGACACCACCCGCCCCGCGGGGCCGACGAGCCGGGCGAGCAGCGCGGCGTTGTACCCCGTGCCCGCCCCGACCTCCAGAACCCGGTGCCCGGGCGCCGGGGCGAGCTGCTCGAGCATGATCGCCATCATCGAGGGCTGCGACGCGGAGCTGGTCGCGATCCCGTCGACGACCTGGGTCGGGACGGCCTCGTCGGCGTAGGCCTCGCCGATCGGGATGCCGGGCAGGAACAGGTGCCGCGGCACGGCCAGGAAGGCCTCGACCACGGCGGGCGTGATCGCGCACCCGTGCACGTGGAGGCCGTGCACCAGCCGCGCGCGGGCCCGCGCCGGATCCGTCGCCGGGTCGGTCATCCGCAGAGTCTGCCCCTGCCGGACCGTCGGCCGCATCTGCGTAGCCGACCGGCCCTGCCGGCGTCAGAGGATCACGAGGTCGTCCGCGTGCACGATCTCCCGCCGGTAGTGGCGGGGCAGGTCCGCGGAGCGCCGCCCGATGATCCCCGGCAGCTCGGCGGCGTCGTAGTTCACCACGCCCCGGGCCACGACCGCGCCGTACGGCCCGACCAGGTCGACCACGTCCCCGGAGACGAAGTCGCCGTCGAGGCCGTGCACGCCCGGGGCCAGCAGCGACCGCCGCCGCTCGACCACGGCGGTCACCGCGCCCGCGTCGAGGTCCAGGCGTCCGCGGACGTCCGCCGCGTGCTTCATCCAGAACAGCCGCGCGGACATCCGCCGGCCGGACGCCCGGAACGCCGTGCCGACCTTCGGCCCGCCCGTGTCGAGGGCGTCGGCCACCTCGTCCGCCGCGGCGAGCAGCACCGGGATACCCGACGCCGACGCCATCGCCGCCGCCGTGATCTTCGTGGACATTCCCCCGGTGCCGAGGCTGCCCTGGCCGGGCTTCGCCACGGTGACCGCCTCGAGGTCGGAGGGGGCGTCGACCTCGGCGAGCAGGGTGGAGCCCGGGCGGCGGGGGTCGCCGTCGTAGAGCCCGTCGACGTCCGAGAGCAGGACCAGCGCGTCCGCGCCCACGATGTGCGCGACCAGGGCCGCGAGCCGGTCGTTGTCGCCCACGCGGATCTCGTCCGTGGCCACGGTGTCGTTCTCGTTGACGACGGGGATGACGTCGAGCCCCAGCAGCCGCTCGAGGGTGCGCTGGGCGTTGCGGTAGTGCGAGCGCCGGATCATGTCGTCCGCGGTGAGCAGGACCTGCCCGATCCGCTGGTCGTGCCGCAGGAACGAGGCCGAGTAGGCGTGCGCGAGCAGCAGCTGCCCGACGCTCGCGGCGGCCTGCTGGGTGGCCAGGTCCCGGGGCCGGCGGGCCAGCCCGAGCGGCGCCAGGCCGGCGGCGATCGCCCCGGAGCTGACCAGCACGACCTGCGAGCCGGCCGCGCGACGGGCGGCGAGCGCGTCGACCAGCCGGTGCAGCCGGGCGGGATCGAGTCCGCCCGCGAGACTGGTCAACGACGACGACCCCACCTTGACGACCACCCGCCGGGCGTCGCCGAGCAGCCTGCGGGTGTCGGTCACCGGAAGATCGTCCCGCGAGTCGGCAGTTCCGGGCGACCGAGTTGCACAGTCCCGTCCGCGCCCGCGCCCGCGGTCCCGAGACCGCGAGGCACGCCCCCGCTCATCGGGGGTCGTCCTCGTCCGACCAGACCTCCAGCTCGTCGTCCCCGAGCTCGAAGAGCTCCCCGTCGTCCTCGTCGGCCGCGTCGTGGGTCCAGCGGGCCTCGTTCGCGTAGCTCGCCCCGGCGGCCAGATCCGCGTCGGTGAGGTGGCGCCGGCGCGCGAGCCTCGCGAGCTTGCGCTCCGCGGCAGAGACGCGGGCGGAGCCGCCCTCCACGCGGGCGTCCGTGCCGCGGCCGGACATGACCCGGGCGATCCCTGCCGGGGTGCTGGGCTGCCAGTCGAAGGTGACGTCCCCGATCGTGACCGGGCAGCCCGGGACGGCCCCGGCCTCGGCCAGCGCGTCCTCCACGCCGAGCCGGGCGAGCCGGTCCCCGAGGTAGCCGACGGCCTCGTCGTTGTCGAAGTTCGTCTGCCGGATCCAGCGCTCGGGCCGGGCGCCGCGCACCAGGAACCCGCCCTCGAGCTGCGGGTCGGGCTCGACGGTGAAGCCGGCGTCGTCGACCGCCTGCGGGCGCAGCACGATCCGCGTGGGCTCGACGACGGGCTGGGCGGCGCGGTAGGCCGCGACCTGCTCGCCCATGGCGAAGGCCAGCTCGCGCAGGCCCTTCCGGCTGGCGGTGGAGATCGGGAAGATCGGCCAGCCGAAGCGCTCCCGCAGGTCCGCGGTCACGATCTCGACCATGTCCGCGGCGTCCGGGACGTCGATCTTGTTCAGCGCGATCAGCCGGGGCCGGTCGGCGAGGTCGCCGCCGAGCGCCGGGGTGTAGCGGGCGAGCTCGTCCTCGAGGGCCTGGACGTCGGCCACGGGGTCGCGGCCGGGCTCGAAGGTGGCGCAGTCGACGACGTGCACCAGCACCGAGCACCGCTCGATGTGCCGCAGGAAGTCGAGGCCCAGCCCGCGGCCCTCGGAGGCACCGGGGATGAGGCCGGGGACGTCGGCGACGGTGAAGACCTCGCTGTCGGACCCGCTGCCGGCGGTGACCACGCCGAGCTGCGGGACCAGCGTGGTGAACGGGTAGTCCGCGATCTTCGGCCGCGCCGCGGACAGGGCCGCGACCAGCGACGACTTGCCGGCGGACGGGAACCCGACCAGCCCGACGTCGGCCATCGACCGGAGCTCGAGGGTGAGGTCGCGGGACTCCCCCGGCTCGCCGAGCAGGGCGAAGCCGGGCGCCTTGCGCGCCGACGACGCGAGCGCCGCGTTGCCGAGCCCGCCGCGGCCGCCCTCGGCGGCGACGAACCGGGTGCCCGGCCCGACCAGGTCGGCGACGATCTCGCCGCGCCGGTCGAACACCACGGTGCCGTCCGGGACCCGCAGCTCGAGATCCTCCGCGTTGGCACCGGCCCGGAACCCGCCCTGGCCCTGCTTGCCGTTCTTCGCGACGGCGTGCGGGCGGTGGTGGAAGTCGAGCAGGGTGTGCACACCCGGGTCGACGACGAGCACCACCGAGCCGCCGCGGCCGCCGTTGCCCCCGTCGGGGCCCCCGAGCGGCTTGAACTTCTCGCGATGGATCGACGCGCAGCCGTTGCCGCCCGCCCCCGCGGTGGCGTGCACGACGACCCGGTCGACGAACCGCGACATGTCTGACTACTCCTCTACACGCGAAAGCGGCGGACCCCAGCCCGGGGCCCGCCGCTCGCGAACTGCCTGTGGTGGTCGGGCCTCAGGCCTCGACCGGCACCACGTTGACGACCTTGCGGCCGCGCTTGTGGCCGAACTGGACGGCACCCTCGACGAGCGCGAACAGCGTGTCGTCGCCACCGCGGCCGACACCGTCGCCCGGGTGGAACTTGGTGCCGCGCTGGCGGATCAGGATCTCGCCGGCGTTGACGGTCTGACCGCCGAACCGCTTGACGCCCAGCCGCTGCGCGTTCGAGTCGCGCCCGTTGCGGGAGCTGGACGCACCCTTCTTGTGAGCCATGGCGCAGGTCTCCTTACGCGCTGATGCCGGTGACCTGGACCTTGGTCAGCGGCTGACGGTGGCCCTGACGCTTGTGGTACCCGGTCTTGTTCTTGAACTTGTGGATGCGGATCTTCGGGCCCTTGGTGTGCTCGACGACCGTGGCGGTCACCGAGGCCTTGGCCAGCGCATCCACATCCGTGGTCAGCTTGTCGCCGTCCACGAGCAGCACGGCGGGCAGGCTGATCTCGGCGCCGGGCTCACCGTCGATCTTCTCGACGGTCAGCACGTCGTCGACGGCCACCTTGTACTGCTTACCGCCGGTCTTGACGATCGCGTACATCGTTGACGCACGACTCCTGAAACTCTCGGGGGGACTCATGGGCGCCCAGTCCCCGACGGACGGGGCGTGGCGCGCACGCCGACTCCCTCAGCACAGGCCGAGGGCGCGGCTCCTTGACTCCCAGGGTACGGAAGGGGAAATCGCAGGGTCAAACCGGGTCCCCCCCGGCCGATCCGGCGGGGTCGTCCTGCGTGCCGGCCCCCACGGACGAGGTCACCGGGACGGTGACCGTACCGGCGGCGTCGCCCTCGCTCGGCGGACCCGCCGGACGCGAGGCCGCCCGCCGCGACCTGCGCGGACGCGAGGTGACGGCCGTGTCGTTCGCGGGTTCCGGCTGCACCGGCGCCGCAGCGTCGGCGCCGGTCTCCGGCAGCGGTGCCGTGACGACGACCGGCTCGGCCGCCGTGCTCGGCGCGCCGGCCGAGCGGGTGACCCGGCGACGCTTCTCCGGCCTGGCCGGGGCGTCGGCCGCCCCGGTGGGCTCGGACGACTCGGCCGGCTCCGACGGCTCGGCCTGCCCGGTGGGCTCGGTGCCGGTGGTCTCGGTCACCTCGGGGGTGTCCGCCGTCGCCGGGACCGCCGGCGCGTGTCCGTTCGACGTGACGACGGGAGCCACGTCCTCGGCCGCGGCGCCCGGAGCCGGCGCGGCCTCGGCCGGCGCCTCCGAAGCCGGGGCCTCCGAACCTGAGGCCTCCGCAGCAGAGGCCTCCGCAGCAGGGGCCTCCGCAGCAGGGGCCTCCGCAGCAGGGGCCTCCGCAGCAGGGGCCCCCGAAGCCGGCGCCCCCGAAGCCGGCGCCTCCGGGGCGGGCGCCTCCGCGGCCGCTGCCGGAGTCTCCTCGGGCACCTCGGCCGTGACGACGACGGCTTCGGCGGTGCCGGAGCTGCCCGCCGGACGCTCGGCCCGGCGCCGCCCGCGCCGCCGGGCGGGACGGCCGGAGTCCGGCTCGTCCATGCCCGTCGGCGCCTCGGGGGTGTCGGCGACCGGGGCCGGGGTGGTCTCGACCACCTCGGTGACCGCGGCCGCACCGGCGACACCCGCCGGGGTGTCCGCGTCCTCGACGTCGGCGACGTCGGCCGGGGCCGCCTCGCCCGTCGTGTGCCGCGCCGCCGCCACGATCTCGGCGACGGCCGCCGCGGCGCTGCGGACGTTCGGCCCCTGCTGCTCGGCGCGCTCGGGGTGACGGTCCTCGCCGCGACGCCGGCCGCGCTTCCGGCCGCCGGTCTCGCCGCCGCCACCGTCCCCGCTGCCGTTCACGGGGTGCACGTGGTCGCCGTCCGTCGAGACGATCACGCCCCGGCCGCGGCAGTGCTCGCACGGCGTGGAGAAGTGCTCCAGCAGCCCGCCGCCGACCCGCTTGCGGGTCATCTGGACCAGGCCCAGCGAGGTCACCTCGGCGACCTGGTGCCGGGTGCGGTCCCGGGCCAGGCACTCGGTCAGCCGCCGCAGCACCAGGTCCCGGTTGGCCTCGAGCACCATGTCGATGAAGTCGACCACGATGATGCCGCCGATGTCGCGGAGCCGGAGCTGGCGGACGATCTCCTCCGCCGCCTCCAGGTTGTTCCGCGTGACCGTCTCCTCGAGGTTCCCCCCGGAGCCGGTGAACTTGCCGGTGTTGACGTCGATGACCGTCATCGCCTCGGTCCGGTCGATCACCAGCGTGCCGCCCGAGGGCAGCCAGACCTTGCGGTCCAGCGCCTTGAGCAGCTGCTCGTCGATCCGGTACTCGGCGAAGACGTCCTTCGGCCCGATGTGCCGGTGCAGCCGGTCGGCCAGCTCCGGCGCGACGTGCGCGACGTAGTCCGAGACGGTCTCCCACGCGTCGTCGCCGGACACGATCAGCGAGGCGAAGTCCTCGTTGAACTGGTCCCGGACGACCTTGACCAGCAGGTCAGGCTCCTCGTAGAGCAGCGCGGGGGCCTTGGGCGCCTTGGGGCCGGTCTTCTCGGACTTCTCCTTGACGACCTCCCACTGCGCCTGCAGCCGGCGGACGTCCCGCTCCAGGGCCTCGTGGCTGACGCCCTCGGACGCCGTCCGGATGATCACGCCGGCATCGGCCGGGACGATCTCCTTGAGCATGTCCTTGAGGCGCTTGCGCTCCACGTCGGGCAGCTTGCGGGAGATGCCCGCCGCGCCGCCGCTCGGCACGTAGACCAGGAAGCGGCCGGCCAGGCTGATCTGGGTGGTGAGCCGGGCGCCCTTGTGCCCGACCGGGTCCTTCGTGACCTGGACGAGCACGCTGTCGCCGCTGCTCAGGGCCTGCTCGATGCGGCGGGCCTTGCCGTTGAGCCCGGCGGCGTCCCAGTCGACCTCGCCGGCGTAGAGCACGGCGTTGCGGCCGCGGCCGATGTCGACGAACGCCGCCTCCATGCTGGGCAGCACGTTCTGCACGCGGCCGAGGTAGATGTTGCCGACCATCGACGCCGGGGCGGACTGGGCCGCCGACCCGGTGCCGGTGCCGGCGACGAAGTGCTCGACGAGCACGCCGTCCTCGAGCACGCCGATCTCGGTGCGCGGCCCGCTCTGCCGGACCACCATCGACCGCTCGACGGACTCGCGGCGGGCCAGGAACTCGGCCTCGGACAGGATCGGGGGGCGCCGGCGGCCGGCGTCACGGCCGTCCCGACGGCGCTGGCGCTTGGCCTCGAGCCGGGTGGAGCCGCGCACGGACTGCACCCCGTCGTCCCCGGAGTCGCGGGTGTCGCGGGTGTCGCGGGTGTCGCGGGTGTCGCGGGTGTCGCGGGGGTCCTTGTCCCGGCCCTGGCGGACCCTGGTGACGGTGTGCGGCGGGTCGTCGTCGCCGCGCTCGTCCGACGCGTCGCCCGCGCCGCGGCGACGACGGCGGCGACGGCGGCGCCGCGAGCCGCCGGCCTCGCCCTCGTCGGTGTCCTCGTCGTCCGCGTCGGCGTCCTCGGCCGAGTCGTCGGACTCGTCGGCGTCGCTCGCCGCGGTGTCCGGGACGTCCGTGTCCTCGGCACCGTCGGTGCCCTCGGTGTCCTCGGTGTCCTCGGTGTCCTCGCCGTTGTCCCCACGACCGCGGCCCCGGCCACGCCGACCCCGGCGCCGACGGCGGCGGCCCGCGCCCTCGTCGTCGCCCTCGTCGGCGGTGTCGGTCTCGTCGGCGGTCTCGGCGTCCCCGGCCACCTCGGCGGGCGTCTCGGGGGTCTCCTCGGCGGCCTCCGGCTCGGTCTTGGCCGAGCGGCGCCGGGTGCGGCGGGGCTTCGCGGCGCCCTCGTCCCCGG
>NZ_JBEZDN010000061.1:0-45456 GCF_040648315.1 Pseudonocardia sp. NPDC049154 | reverse complement strand
GCAGGCGCCGCTCGCGACGGCCGGCCGCTACTTCTCCCCGTACCGCGCGAAGGCCCGGGTGAACGTGGCCGTCCCGGAGGTCATCGCCCGCAGGTCCACCGCGTAGCGCAGCAGCTCCTCGGACGGCACCTCGGCGCGGACCACGGTGCGGCCCGCCGTCTCCGTCGGCTCGGTGCCCAGCACCCGTCCGCGGCGCGACGACAGGTCGCCGAGGACGACGCCCAGGTGGTCGTCGAGGATCGTGACGGCGACCTCGTCGACCTGCTCCAGCAGCGTGACCCCGCAGGCCTCGGCGGCCTCGCGGAGCGCGAGCGCCCCGGCGGTCTGGAAGGCGGCGTCGGACGAATCGACGCTGTGCGCCTTGCCGTCGACGAGCGTCGCCCGGATGTCGACCACGGGGTGCGGCGGCGCGTCGGGGCCTTCCGACGGCGCGGTGAGACCCCGCTCGAGCTGCGCCCGGATGCCCTTCTCGACGCTCGGGACGTACTGCGTCGGCACCGACCCGCCGACCACGGCGGACTTGAACTCGAAGCCGGACCCGCGGGGGAGCGGCTCGAACTCGACGTGGCAGATCGCGTACTGGCCGTGCCCGCCGGACTGCTTGACGTGCCGGCCGGTCACCTTCGCCTTGTGGTCCAGCGTGACCCGCATCGGCACCCGCACGGGCTCGGTGTCGACGTTGGCCCCGGCCTCGCGCAGCCGGGACAGCACGACGTCCGCGTGCGCCTCGCCGGTGCACCACAGCACCGTCTGGTGGGTCTCCGGATTCCGCTCCAGGATCAGCCCCGGGTCCGCCGCGACCAGCTTGCCGAGCGTGCGGGCGAGCGCGTCCTCGTCGCTGCGGTCCTTCGCCACGACGGCGATGGGCAGCAACGGTTCCGGGAGGTCCCAGGCCCGCAGCAGCAGCGGGTGCTCGGCGTCGGACACGGTGTCCCCGGTCTCGGCCCCGGACAGCTTGGTCAGCGCGCAGATGTCGCCGGCCACGCAGGTCTCCGTCTCCTGCAGCGTGGAGCCCAGCGGGGTGTAGAGGTGGCTGAGCCGGTCGTCCGAGTCGTGGCCGGGCGGGAACGCGCCGGCGTCCTCCGGACTGGTCCGCGGGGCGGGGACGTGCCCGCTGACGTGCACGGACGTGTCCGGCCGCAGCGTCCCGGAGAACACCCGGACCAGCGAGACCCGGCCGACGTACGCGTCGGCCGAGGTGCGCACGACCTCGGCGGCCAGCGGGCCCCCGGGGTCCGCGGTGAGCGCGTCGTGCGCGCCGCCGTCGATCGTCGACACCATCGGCAGGGGGCGTTCCAGCGGGGACGGGAAGCCGCCCGCGAGCACTTCGAGCAGGGCGTCGAGCCCGACGCCGCTGGCCGAGCAGACCGGCACGACGGGGTGGAAGGCCCCGCGCGCGACGGCCGTCTCCAGGTCGTCGATCAGCACCGCGGTGTCGATGTCCTCGCCTCCGAGGTAGCGCTCCATGAGCGTCTCGTCCTCGGACTGCTCGATGATCCCCTCGATCAGCGTGGCCCGGGCCTCCTCCGCCCCGGCCGGCGCCGCGCCCTCGGGGGTCTGGCTCAGCAGGCCGTACAGACCGCCCTCGATGGGCAGGTAGAGCGGTGCGACCCCGCCGAACGCCTCCTGGCAGGCGATCTGGGTGGCTTCCACGTCCGCCCGCGCCTGGTCGCACCGCGCGACGACGAGCGCCCGGGGCATCCCGACGGCGGCGCACTCCTCCCACAGCGCGATCGTCCCGGCGTCGATGCCCTCGCCGTCCGCGCCCGCGATCGCCGGGACGACGAAGAGCGCGGCGTCCGCGGCCCGCAGGCCGGCGCGCAGCTCCCCGACGAAGTCCCCGTAGCCGGGCGTGTCGATGAGGTTGATCTTGAGCTCGCCGTGTCGCAGCGGCGCGACGGCGAGCGTGACGGAACGGTGCTGGCGGACGGCGGCCGGGTCGTGGTCGCACACGGTGGTCCCGTCGAGCACGCTGCCCTGCCGGGGGATCACGCCGGTGTGCGCGAGCAGCGCCTCCACCAGCGTCGTCTTCCCGGATCCGGACGGCCCGACGAGGGCGACGTTCCGGATGAGCGAGGGATCGGTGACCGGCGCCCCGATCCCGTCTGATGCTCCGCGCTGGCCGGTCTTGGGGTCTGATCTGACGGTCACTGCGACCACCTCCGCTGGGGTGCACTCCGATGTGCTGCGGGTCACACGCGATTCCACTCCCCTCGTCGCGCGGGCACAACCCCGCGCCCAGGGTCCGCCTCAAGCCTTGCCCAATCCGGTGGCGGCGCGATCGGGGTCACGCGGCGGGCGCGAGTAGGGTCCGTGGCCGTGCCCATTCCCGGTCCCGGATACGCCATCACCGTCCGCGTCGAGGCCCCGGCCTCCGCCAGCGCCGCCGGGGATCTGGCCGTGGCGGTCGGCAACGTCGGCGGGGTCGTGACCGCGTTCGACGTCGTCGAGGCCCGGACGGCCACGATCGTCGTCGACATCTCCTGCAACGCCCTCAACCAGGACCACGCCGAGGAGATCACCGCCGCGCTCGGCGCGGTGCCCGGCGTGCACGTGCGCAAGGTGTCGGATCGGACCTTCCTGATCCACCTCGGCGGCAAGCTCGAGGTGCAGTCGAAGGTCGCGCTGCGCAACCGTGACGACCTCTCCCGCGCCTACACCCCCGGCGTCGCCCGGGTCTGCCAGGCGATCGCGGCGAACCCCTCGGACGCGCGCCGGCTCACGATCAAGCGCAACACCGTCGCCGTGGTCACCGATGGCTCCGCGGTGCTGGGCCTGGGCAACCTCGGCGCGGCTGCCGCGATGCCGGTGATGGAGGGCAAGGCGGCGCTGTTCAAGCGGTTCGCCGGGGTCGACGCCTGGCCGGTCGCGCTGGACACCCAGGACACCGAGGAGATCATCCGCACCGTCGAGGTGATCGCCCCGGCCTACGGCGGGATCAACCTGGAGGACATCGCCGCGCCGCGCTGCTTCGAGATCGAGCGCCGGCTGCGCGAGATGCTCGACATCCCGGTCTTCCACGACGACCAGCACGGCACCGCGGTCGTGGTGCTCGGCGCGCTGCGCAACGCCCTGCGCGTGGTCGGCAAGAAGATCACCGACTGCTCGATCGTGGTGTGCGGGGTGGGCGCGGCCGGGTCGGCGATCATCCGGCTGCTGCAGTCGGAGAAGCCGGGCGACGTGCTCGCCGTCGACATCGACGGGATCGTGCACAAGAACCGGGCCGGCCTCGACGACAACCTGGCCTCGATCGCCGAGCAGACCAACACCCGGGGCCGGCAGGGGTCGCTGGCCGACGCGCTGGTCGGGGCGGACGTGTTCATCGGCGTCTCGGCGCCGAACCTGTTCGGGGCCGCGGAGCTCGCCACGATGGCCGACGACGCGGTCGTGTTCGCGCTGGCCAACCCCGACCCGGAGATCGACCCGTCGGTCGCGATGCACCACGCGGCCGTGGTCGCGACGGGGCGCTCGGACTACCCGAACCAGATCAACAACGTGCTCGCGTTCCCCGGCGTGTTCCGCGGCCTGCTCGACGCGCAGGCCCACGACATCACCGACCGGATGCTGCTCGCCGCCGCGGCGGCGATCGCGGACGTGGTGCACGAGCCCAACGCCAGCTTCATCGTGCCCAGCGTGTTCGACCCGTCGGTGGCCCCCGCGGTCGCCGAGGCCGTCCGGCACGCCGCGCAGGAGGCCGCGCGGGCCGGCGAGGTCGCCGCCGGGCAGTGATCGGCCGCTGACCGGCGCCGGGTGGGCCCGGTCACCGTCTACCCTGGTAGACGTGGTGATCGAGCAGTGACCGGAGCCGTCCCGACGATCGGCGTCCTGGCCCTCCAGGGCGACGTCCGCGAGCACGCCGCCGCCCTCGGGGCGACCGGTGCGAAGGCCGTGCCCGTCCGCCGCCCGGCGGAGCTGGCCGCGGTCGACGGCCTGGTGATCCCGGGCGGCGAGTCGACCACCATGAGCCGGCTCCTCGAGGTCTTCGAGCTGCTCGACCCGCTGCGCGACCGGATCGCCGACGGTATGCCCGCCTACGGCTCCTGCGCCGGGATGATCCTGCTCGCCGGCGAGGTGCTCGACGGCCGGCCGGACCAGAAGCAGCTCGGCGGGCTGGACGTCGTCGTGCGCCGCAACGCCTTCGGCCGCCAGGTCGACTCGTTCGAGACCGACCTCGCCTTCACCGGCGTCGAGGGCGGCCCGGTCCGGGCCGTGTTCATCCGCGCGCCGTGGGTCGAGAAGACCGGCGACGACGTCGAGGTGCTCGCCGTGGTCCCGCCCGTCACCAGCACGGGGAAGGACCCCGGCGCCGCGGCCGGCCGCCCGGTCGCGGTCCGGCAGGGCGCGGTGATCGCCACCGCGTTCCACCCGGAGCTCACCGGCGACGGGCGCGTGCACGCGCTCTTCGCCGACATCGTCCGGCAGAGCTGACCGGTTCGGCCCGGCGCGGTTCAGCCCGGCGCGGCCGGGTCCCGCTCGGCGGCCGCCCGGCCCTCGGCCAGGAAGGCGGCGAGGGCGTCGACGTCCGGCAGCGTCGAGGCCGGCCGCAGCGCACCGAACGGGGCGTTCCAGAACTCCCCGCGCCGGGGCTCCCAGGGGCCGACGTAGGCATACGGAGCCGGGTGTGCGGCGTCGCCGGGAGAGACCCCGTAGTTGACCCGGTCGGCCGTCACCGCCAGGTCGAAGTGCTCGGGCCAGAGCACCGGGTCACCGAGCCTCCGCAGCGCGGCGTCGCCCCGCGCGAACCAGTCCGCGAGGTGCTCCACCGCGGCCGGGTCGGGCGCGAACGGCTCGTCCGGGCCGACGCCCGAGCCGTCGGCGTAGAGCCCCTCGGGCGGTCCGACCTGCACACCCGCCGCCTCGGCGAGCTGCCGGCACGTGCCGGCGAGCGGTGCGCGCCCGCCCCGCCAGACCAGCTCGGTGTGCTCCACCCGCAGCGCGGAGAGGGTGCCGCCGAACCCGCCGGGCGTCACCTTCAGCCGGATGGTGCCGTCGGTCCGATACTGCGGGCCCGCGATCACCGACTCCGCCACCGCGTGCAGCGCCCGCCGGGTCGCCACCAGGGTCCGCTCGTCCATCCCGTCCTCCCGGTCGTCCGGCGCGAGGGAGGGAGCCTAACGCCCCCCGGCGTCGAGCAGCTGGCCGTCGATCCACGGGTCGAACGAGCGCTGCCGGCCCTGGTCGTCGACGTACCCGCAGGCCCGGTTCGTGATCTCGTCCGGGTTCGCCGGGTCGCCGAACTCCGGCGGGGACTGCAGGTCGCAGGTGTAGAGGGGGGCCGGTGCCCCGGTGATCGTGACGGTGAGCGGGGTGTCCGCGGTGGCGGTGCCGGTGAGCACCGTCGCGGCCGCGGTGCCTCCGGTGGCGAGCACGGCGGCGCCCGCCGCGGCCCATCCGAGCCGCGCCGCGGACCGCTCGCGGCCCCGCATGCTGTGCTTCCCCATCGCGCACCCCCTCGGCGTCCTTCACCGGTGACATCGCACGGGCGGCCCGGAACGTGAACGCCCGGCCCGCTCATTCACCGATGCCGGTGAGTTACCCGCCTGCTCCGTAACGAACCCGGCCCGGCGTGTGATGAACATGGCCGCACGTGGGGTGTCCGTGCCGGTGACGTGTCCGTCGGTACCATCGGTGGGATCCGGCAGGGCCTCGTGCAGGCCCTGCGTGCCCGTCCTGCGAGGCGTGGCGAGCGGGCACACGCGCGAGTTCAGGAAGGACGGGGCAGCCGATGAGTGGCCACTCCAAATGGGCGACGACGAAGCACAAGAAGGCCGTCATCGACGCCCGCCGGGGCAAGATGTTCGCGAAGCTGATCAAGAACATCGAGGTCGCGGCCCGGACCGGCGGCGGTGACCCCGACGGCAACCCCACGCTCTACGACGCCATCCAGAAGGCGAAGAAGAGCTCGGTGCCCAACGACAACATCGACCGCGCGGTCAAGCGCGGCTCGGGTGCCGACGCCGGCGGCGCGGACTACCAGACGATCACCTACGAGGGCTACGGCCCCAACGGCGTCGCGCTGCTGATCGAGTGCCTCACGGACAACCGCAACCGCGCGGCCACCGAGGTGCGCACGGCGATGACCCGCAACGGCGGCACCATGGCCGACCCGGGCTCCGTCGCCTACCTGTTCACGCGCAAGGGCGTCGTGGTGCTGCCGAAGAACGACCTCTCGGAGGACGACGTGCTCATGGCCGTCCTCGAGGCCGGCGCCGAGGAGGTCAACGACCTGGGCGAGAGCTTCGAGGTCGTCTCCGAGGCCACCGACCTGATCGCAGTGCGCACGGCCCTGCAGGAGGCGGGGATCGACTACGACTCCGCCGACCCGACCTTCCTGCCGTCGATGCAGGTCGAGCTCGACGCCGAGGCCGCCAAGAAGGTCTTCCGGCTGATCGACGCGCTCGAGGACTCCGACGAGGTCCAGAACGTCTACGCCAACTTCGACGTGAGCGACGCGGTCCTCGAGGAGGTCAACGCCTGAGGCGGAGGCCGAGGTCGGCCGACCCTCCGTCCGTCCGACGGCGCCGTCCCCCGTCCGGGGGCGGCGCCGCCGTCGTTCTCAGGGCCGTTCCGCCGGTGACCTCCACCCCGGCGGGGCCCGACAATCCCGAGGGGTCGGCGGGGCCGTCAGGGGCTATCCGGACCAGGACGGGCGGCGCGAGACGTACCGGCGGACAGCGACGGCGGAACCGGAGGCACGGATGATCAAGCGGATGCGCGACCTGGCCGACGAGCTGGACGCGTCGTTCCACGACGTCAAGGAGGCCGTGAACGCGCTGGCCGCGCAGCACGGGGCGGACCGGATCGTCGTGCACGAGGACGAGCCGCCGGAGTTCAAGATCCTCCGCGAGCAGTACGTCGACCAGCTGATCACCGAGGAGGGCTGCGAGGCGGTGCGCGAGATGCTCGGCCCGCCCCCGGAGGAGTTGGCGTGAGCGCCGAACCGCGGTATCACGTCCTGTGACCGGTGCCTCTGGTTCCGTAGCGACCACCCGGGAGGGCACGTGGACACGGACTTCACCGCGGTTCCGGACTGGTTCGCGGGCGCCTCGGCGGGGGCCGGGGTCGCGGTCGGCGACCTCGCCGGCGACGGCGGCCGCTCCGTCGTCGTCCTCATGATCGACGCGCCGCCGGGTGCGAACGCCGGCTGGTACCGGGTCGGCCACGGGCTGACGGACGGCGGCGCGCTGACCGGCCCGTGGAGCCCGTGGCGGCCGGTGCCGGACTGGGGGTTCTGGGAGAACCAGGGCGCCGGCATCGCGCTCGCCGACGTCACCGGCACCGGATCGCTCGACCTGGTCGTGTTCACGGTCGACGCGCCGGACGGCCCGAACGGCGGCTTCTACCGGATCGGCCGGGACCTCGACGCGGACGGCGAGGTCACCGGCGGCTGGACCGGCTGGACCGCGATCCCGGACTGGCCCTCCTGGCAGAACGCGGGCGCGGACATCGCGGTGGCCGACGTCGACGGGGACGGGCAGCCGGATCTCGTCGTGCTGTGCGTCGACGCCCCCGAGGGGCAGAACCACGGCTTCTACCGCAGCGGCCCGCTCGGGCCGGACGGCGTCGTCACCGAGTGGCGGGGCTGGGCCGAGGTCCCGGCCTGGTGGGGCTGGGAGAACCAGGGGGCCGGGCTGGCCGTCGCCGACCTCGACGGCGACGGCAGGCCCGAGCTGGTGGTCCTCGTCGTCGACAACCCGGCGGGGGAGAACGTCGGCTACGTCAGCGTCGGGTGGCGGCTCGAGGACGGCCGCAGCGCGGACGGCTGGGGACCGTGGGAGCGGCTGCCCGGCTGGGGGTTCTGGGAGAACTCCGACGCCGCGCTCGCCGTCGTCCCGCTCGGTGCCCGCGGCATGCCGCACGTGGTCACGCTGGCCGTCGACGCCCCGGTCGGCGGGAGCAGCGGCTGGTACCGGGTGTCGGACCTGATGACGGACCGGGACATGGGCGCCGAGATGGGCGTCTGGCGGCTGCTCGAGCGGGACTCCGGGGTGCTGGCGGTCCACGCGGCGCTGCTGCACACCGGGTCGGTCGCGTTCTTCGCGGGCTCGAGCAACGACCCGGACAACGCCGCCGCCGGCCGCTTCGGCACGGCGGTGTGGCACTACCCGTCGAGCGCGCTGAGCAGGCCGACGACCCCGGTCGACCTGTTCTGCTGCGGGCACGCCTTCCTGGCCGACGGCCGGCTGCTCGCCGCGGGCGGGACCGAGCGGTACGACCCGTTCCTCGGCCTGCGCCAGGCCGTGGTGTTCGACCCCGACAAGGGCGCGCCCGACCCGGGCTCGCCGACCGGGACGACGGGGGCGTGGGAGGCGGTGCCGGACATGGCCGGCGGCCGCTGGTACCCGACGCTCGTGGCGCTCTCCGACGGCCGGGTCCTCGCGGTCTCCGGGCTCGACGGCACCTCGCAGCTCAACACCCACCCGGAGATCTACCGGGACGGCACGGGCTGGACCACGCTGCCGACCTCGCCGAACTGGCCGATGTACGGGCACCTGTTCCTGCTCGAGGACGGGCGGGTCTTCTACTCGGGCGGCCAGTACGGTCCGAACAACGGCGAGCGGCCGGCGACGTGGGACCTCGCGACGAACGCGACGGTGCCGGTGGAGGGCCTGCCGGTGCCGCAGGCCCGCAACCAGGCGGCGAGCGTGCTGCTGCCGCCCGTGCAGGACCAGCGGGTGATGATCGTGGGCGGCGGCCCGTGGGACATGCACGACATGACCGGTGCGACGGGCTCCGCCGCGGTGGTGGACCTGAAGGCCGCCGCGCCCCGGTACGTCGCCACCGGCTCGCTCGCGATGCCGCGGATGCACCTCTGCGCGACCCTGCTGCCGGACCGGACGGTGCTGGTCAACGGGGGCGCGATGATGGAGGAGTCCGCCGCCGACGCGGCCCTCGACGCGGAGATCTACGACCCCGCGAGCGGCACCTGGGCGATGGGCGCGACCTCGCGCGTCCCGCGGCTCTACCACTCGGTCGCCCTGCTGATGCCCGACGGCCGGGTGGTCACCGCCGGCTCGAACCCCGCGCGCAAGACCGAGGAGCTGCGCATCGAGGTCTACTGGCCGCCGTACCTGTTCCGCGGGACGCCGCCGGGGTGCGTGCCCGCGGAGACGGCGGTCGACTTCGGCGGGACGCTCGACGTGTCGACCGGGGACCCCGGGGCGATCGCCTCCGCCGCCCTGGTGCGGCCCGCCGCGACCACCCACTCCGCCGACGTCGAGCAACGACTCGTCGACCTGCCGATCCTCGCCCGGGGGGCGGTCCGGCTGACCGTCCGGCTGCCGGGGCCTCGGCACGCGCCGCCGGGCTGGTACCTGCTGTTCCTGCTGTCCGACGCAGGCCTCCCCTCCCGCGGGGAGTGGGTGCGGCTGGGGTGAGGACGGGTCGCGGCGGGGGCGGGGCCCGCCCGCCGCTCGCCCGATCGGGGACGGGGCCGGGCCGTGGCGGAGGCTCGCCGGGAACTGTCGGTGCCCGGTCCTAGACTCGCCCCCGATGAGCCCCGCCACGAAGTCACCCGCCACACCGGCCGCCGGGAAGTCCGCCACGAGCGCCGGGAAGACCGCCGCGCCCGAGGGCAGGCGGCTGCTGCTGCTCGACGGTCACTCGCTCGCGTACCGGGCGTTCTTCGCCCTGCCCGCGGAGAACTTCCGCACGGGCACGGGGCAGACCACGAACGCCGTCTACGGCTTCACGTCGATGCTCATCAACCAGCTGCGCGACGAGCAGCCGACGCACCTGGCCGTGGCGTTCGACGTCTCGCGCAAGACCTTCCGGGCGGAGCGGTACGCGGACTACAAGGCGAACCGGACGACGACCCCTGACGACTTCAGGGGCCAGGTCGACCTCATCAAGGAGGTCCTGCGGGCGCTGAACATCCCGGTGTTCGCGGTCGAGGGCTTCGAGGCGGACGACATCATCGCCACGCTGGCCACGCAGGCCGAGGCGCAGGGCTTCGAGGTGCTCATCACCACCGGCGACCGGGACGCGTTCCAGCTGGTCACCGACAACGTCACGGTGCTGTACCCGAAGCGGGGCGTGTCGGACCTGGGGCGCATCGACCCGGCGGAGGTCGACAAGCGCTACGGGCTCACCCCGACCCAGTACCCGGACTTCGCGGCGCTGCGCGGCGACCCCAGCGACAACCTGCCGAACATCCCGGGCGTGGGGGAGAAGACGGCGGCCAAGTGGGTCCGCGAGTTCGGCTCGCTCGGCGAGCTCACCGACCGGGTGGACGAGGTGAAGGGCAAGGCGGGGGACGCCCTGCGCGCCAACCTGGCCAACGTCCTGATGAACCGGCAGCTCACCGAGCTGGTGCGGGACGTGCCGCTCGACAGCGTGCCCGCCGAGCTCGAGGTCCGGCCCTGGGACCGGGACGCGGTGCACCGGCTGTTCGACGAGCTGGAGTTCCGGGTGCTGCGCGAGCGGCTGTTCGCCACACTGCAGAGCGCCGAACCGGAGGCCGAGTCGGGCTTCGACGTGCAGGGCGGGACCATCGCGCCGGGCACCGTGCGCACCTGGCTGGCCGAGCACGCGCGGGACGGGCGGCGGGTCGGCGTCGCCTTCTCGGGGGTGGCGGGCGGGATCACCGAGCGGGACTTCACGGGCATCGCGCTGGCCACCGGCGAGCCGACGCTGGAGGATCGGGCCGGCCTGGATTCCCGCCCGCCTGCCGAGGCCGGCGTCCCGGTGGCCGGCTACGTCGACGTCCGGCTGCTGGAGCCGGACGACGAGGCTGCCCTGGGCGAGTGGCTGGCCGACCCGGCCGTGCCCAAGGCGTCGCACGACGTCAAGGCGGTGCTGCACGGGCTGCGCGCCCGTGGCTGGACGCTCGCGGGCCTGACCAGCGACACCGCACTTGCGGCGTACCTCGCGCGGCCGGGGCAGCGCAGCTTCGACCTCGCCGACCTGGCCCTGCGGTACCTGCGCCGCGAGCTCGCGATGGAGGGCGGCGAGGGAGACGGCCAGCTGTCGCTGCTGGGCGGCGAGGAGGAGGCCGACGCGAAGCACGCCGAGACCGAGATGGTGGCGGCGTCGGCGGTGGCCGAGCTGGCCGACGCGCTGGGTGCCGAGCTGGCAGAGAAGGAGCAGACCCGGCTGCTGCTCGAGCTGGAGCAGCCGCTGGCCTTCGTGCTCGCCGACCTCGAGGCCGCGGGCATCGCCGTGGACCGGGACCACCTGGAGTCGCTCGAGTCCGAGTTCGCGGCCCAGGTGAAGGAGGCCGCGCGCGCCGCCTTCGAGGTGATCGGCAAGGAGATCAACCTCGGCTCGCCGAAGCAGCTGCAGGTCGTGCTGTTCGACGAGCTGAGCATGCCGAAGACCAAGCGCACCAAGACCGGCTACACCACGGACGCGGACGCGCTGCAGAGCCTCTACGAGCAGACCGAGCACCCGTTCCTCATGCACCTGCTGCAGCACCGGGACGCGACGCGGCTCAAGGTCACGGTCGACGGGCTGCTCAAGTCGATCGCGGCCGACGGGCGGATCCACACCACGTACAGCCAGACGATCGCGGCGACCGGCCGGCTGTCGTCGACCGACCCGAACCTGCAGAACGTGCCGATCCGCACCGCCGCGGGGCGGCGGATCCGCGAGACCTTCGTGGTCGGCGAGGGCTACGGCGAGCTGATGACCGCCGACTACAGCCAGATCGAGATGCGGATCATGGCGCACCTGTCCGAGGACGAGGCGCTGATCGAGGCGTTCAACTCGAAGCGGGACTTCCACTCGGAGACCGCGTCGAAGGTGTTCGGCGTCGCGGCGGACGAGGTCACCCCCGAGCAGCGCGCCAAGATCAAGGCGATGAACTACGGCCTGGCCTACGGGCTGTCGGCGTTCGGGCTCTCCGCGCAGCTGCGGATCTCCACCGAGGAGGCCCGCGCCCTGATGGAGGACTACTTCGAGACGTTCGGCGGCGTGCGGGACTACCTGCGCTCGGTCGTCGACGTGGCCCGCAAGGAGGGCTACACCGCCACCATGCTCGGCCGGCGGCGCTACCTCCCCGACCTGACCAGCGACAACCGGCAGCGCCGGGAGATGGCCGAGCGGATGGCGCTCAACGCGCCGATCCAGGGCAGCGCGGCGGACATCATCAAGGTCGCGATGCTCAACGTGCACGGTGCGCTGGCCTCCGGGTCGTTGCGCAGCCGGATCCTGCTCCAGGTGCACGACGAGCTGGTGCTCGAGGTCGCGGAGGGCGAGCGCGAGGCCGTCGAGGAGCTGGTGCGCCGGGAGATGGGCGCGGCCGAGACGCTGTCGGTGCCGCTCGAGGTGTCGGTCGGGTACGGCCGCAGCTGGGACGACGCGGCGCACTGATCGGAAACCGGGTGCGGGGGCCGGGCCCGGCCGACCAGGATGGCGCGGTGCTGCTCGGCCCCTCGGACCCGTTGCCCGCGCGACCCCGCCGCATCCTCGTCACCGGTTGCTCCGGCTCCGGCAAGTCGACCCTCGGTCGCGCGCTCGAGGCCAGGCTGGGCCTGCCCTACACCGAGCTCGACGGCCTGTTCCACGGACCGGACTGGGTGCCGCGGCCCGAGTTCGCCGCCGACGTCGTGGTGCTGACCGCCGGCGAGGAGTGGATCACCGAGTACGGCTACTCGGCGGCCCGACCGCTGGTGCTGCCGCGCGCCGAGCTGCTGGTGTGGCTCGACCTGCCGCGCGTGATGGTGATGCGGCAGGTCGTGCCGCGGACCGTCACGCGCCGGATCCGCCGTCAGGTGCTGTGGAACGGCAACATCGAGCCGCCCTTCCGGACCTTCCTCACCGACCCTGACCACATCGTCCGGTGGGCGTGGCGCACCCACGGCAAGGCGGCCGTCCGGGTCGGGGAGGTGCAGGAGCGCAGGCCCGAGCTGCCCGTCGTGCGCCTGCGCTCCCGCCGCGAGGTCCGGCAGTGGCTCGCCGGCCCGGTGGCGGCCCTCGCCGCCGCCGGCGCCCCCACCAGCGAGGGCACCGACGGCGCCTGAACCGCGAGTCGCGCCGTGCCTTCCCGCGAAGTCGCGCTGTGCCCTCCGGCGAGTCGCGTTCGGTCGTCAGGGCACCAGCACGCCCCGCCCGTGCATCCGGCCGTGCTCGAGGTCCGCGAAGGCGTCGGCGAAGGCGTCGAGCGGGTATCGCCGCGCCCGCACCGTCACCCTGCCTGCCGCCGCGAGCGCGACGAGCTCGCGGAGGTCGTCGAACGTCCCGACGGCGTTGCCGACCACACTGATCTCGGGCAGGACCAGGGCGAAGGTCGGTACCCGCAGCTCCCCGCCGTAGCCGACGACGAAGTACGTGCCTCGTGGCCGCACCATCGCCAGCGCCGTCCCGACGGCGTCGCCCTCGCCCACGAAGTCGATCACGGCGTGGGCCCCGGCCCCGTCCGTGAGGTCGCGGACGCCGTCGACCTCCCGGCCGTCGACCGGGAGCACCTGGTGGGCCCCGGACTCGGTCGCCAGCGCGCGGGCCTCGGGATCGGGATCGACGGCGACGATCGTGGCCGCGGTGAGCGCGCGCAGGCACTGGATCCCGATGTGGCCGAGCCCGCCGACGCCGACGACCGCGACCGTCGTCCCCGGGCCGAGCAGGGGCACGGCCTTGCGGGCGACGTGCATCGCGGTGAGTCCGGCGTCGGCGTGCGGGGCGAGGTCCACGGGGTTGAGGCCTGCGGGCAACGTGAGGACGCCCCGCTCGGTGGTGAGCAGCAGGTCCGCGAACCCGCCGGCCCGGGTGAGGCCGGTGAAGGAGAGGCCGCGGGCGCAGCGCATGTCGTCACCGATGCGGCAGGCCGCGCACGTGCCGCAGCTCTGCTGGGGATGGCAGATCACGGTGTCGCCCGGCGCCACGGCCCGCACCTCCGGCCCGACCGCCTCGACCACACCGGTGTTCTCGTGGCCCAGGGTGAGCGGGAGGTCCGTCGGCACGGCGGGGGCGAACCAGCCGTCGCGGATGTGCAGGTCGGTCCGGCAGAGGCCGGCGCCGGCGATCCGCACCACCACGTCGTGCGGGCCGGTCGCCTCCGGTTCGGGCACCTGGTCGAGCCGGGGTGGCTTGTCGTAGGAGTGCAGCCGCACGGCCCGCATCGGGACCTCCTGACGTCGAGGTGCGCCGAGCGTCACACTCGTCGTCGGGGCGCGGTAGTACGCAGTTCGACGTACGTCAGAGTTCTTGACGAGCCACCACGGCGGCCAGCTCGGCGGGCATGGTGAGCGTCGCCGCTCCCCGCTGCAGCACGCCGTCGGAGAGGGGCTCGCAGCGCACTCCACCGCGGCCGCGGAGTGCCGTGAAGGCCCCGGGGGCCAGCACGACGTCCATCCAGCGGCAGGGGTGAGCCGCGCGATGCGCGCGGAAGCGGACGGGACCCTCGCCGGAGTCGAGCGTGAACTCGGCGCCGGAGCCGGCCAGGGCGTCGACCGCGGCCCCGCGCAGGACGACGGTCCGCCGCGCCAGGACGGGGTCGAACGGAGACACGCCGAGATCGGTCGCGACGGCCTCGAGCGCCTCCGCCGACAGCAGGGTCACCGCCGCGCGCCGGTGCGCCGCGTGGTTGAAGTACCGGTCGCCGACGACGCCGAGCCCGGCCCGGACCTCGATCCGGTCCCGCCGCGGGTCCTCGGGATCCGGCCGCGGCCCGTCCGCCGGGCGGCCCTCGTACGCGTGCACGGGCGAGGCGACCAGCTCGACGATCTCGACGGCGATGCCCACCGGCGCGCCGGTCGCATCCTGGGCGGCGATCTCCTGCACGCCTCGATGATGCCCGCGGAGGGGGCCCGGGCTGGGACGATGGCGGCATGACCCGCGGCACGCCCCGGCCCGCGGTCGCGTACGTCCGGCGAGCCCGCGACCTGATCGACCGCGACTACGCCGAGCCGCTGGACCTCGACGCCATGGCCGCGGCCGCCGGCTTCTCGCGCTTCCACTTCGCCCGCGCCTTCCGCGCGGCCTACGGCGAGACGCCCGCGGCCTACCTGACCCGGCGGCGGGTCGAACGGGCCAAGGACCTGCTGCGCTCGGCGAACCTCACCGTGACCGAGATCTGCCATCTCGTCGGCTTCACCAGCCTCGGCTCCTTCAGCAGCCGGTTCACCGAGCTGGTGGGCCTGAGCCCGACCGCGTACCGCGACGAGCACGTCCGCCGCGGCGGGCCGCCACCCATCCCCGGGTGCGTCCTCATGAGCTGGACGCGCCCGCCCGCACCGCGCACGCCGGACACCGCAAGTACGGAGAAGCCTCCGGACGCCGAGCGGTCCTACCGTTCCCACGACCGATCCACCGAGGAGGGAACGCCGTGATCGACCGCATGTCCCACACCACCATCTGGGTCCTGGACCAGGACTCCGCCAGGAGCTTCTACACCGGCAAGCTCGGCTTCGAGGTGCGCACCGACGTCGTGATGGGCCCGGAGTCCGAGGGCGGGATCCGCTGGCTGACCGTCGGCCCGCCGGGGCGCCCCGACCAGGAGCTGATCCTCGCCGACCCGGCGATGGGCCACGACCCGTCGACGGCCGGCCAGATCCGCGAGCTCGTCGCGAAGGGGGCGCTCGGCACGGGCGTGATGGCGACGGAGGACTGCCACGCCACCCACGCCGAGCTCGTCGCCCGCGGGGTCGAGTTCCTGCAGCCGCCCGCCGAGCGGCCGTACGGCATCGAGGCCGTGTTCGTCGACGACTCGGGCAACTGGTTCAGCCTCTGCCAGCGGCACCCGGGCTGAGGCCCGCCCCGTGGTGATCGTCTCGGCCGCGGGGCGGCGCGCCGCACGCGGGGGCCAGGTGCCGCGCCGGTAGCGTGCGGCGCGGACCGGTGAGGGGAGCGCGCGTGCGGGTGCTCGGAGTCGACCCGGGGCTGACCCGGTGCGGCCTCGGCGTGGTCGACGGCGACGGCGGCCGCCAGGTGGCGTGCGTCGACGTCGGCGTCGTGCGCAGCGACGTCGACCTGCCGGTGGACCGGCGGCTCCTCGTGGTCGCCGACGAGGTGGAGCGCTGGATCGCCCGGCACCGGCCGGACGTCGTGGCCGTCGAGCGGGTGTTCAGCCAGCACAACGTCCGCACCGTGATGGGGACCGCGCAGGCCAGCGGGGTGGTCGCGCTCGTCGCCGCGCGGGCCGGGCTGCCGGTGGCCTTCCACACCCCGAGCGAGGTCAAGGCCGCGGTCACCGGGGCGGGCCGCGCGGACAAGGCCCAGGTCACGACCATGGTCACGCGCGTGCTCGGGCTGACCGAGGCGCCGAGGCCGGCCGACGCCGCCGACGCCCTCGCCCTCGCGATCTGCCACTGCTGGCGGGCCCCGATGATGACGCGCATGGCGGAGGCGGAGCGGCGCGCCGCCGAGATCGCCAAGGCGCACAAGGCCCGCCTCGCCGCGGCGCAGAAGGAGCGCCGGAAGCAGCTGGCGACGCAGCAGGAGAAGCAGCGGCTCGCGGAGTCCGCCGCCCGCCCCCGCCCCTGACCCCCGTCCCGCGCGTGCCGCCTCGCGGTGCTGGAAGTGCCGACTCGCGGTGTGGGAAGTGCCGACTCGCGGTGTGGGAAGTGCCGGCTCGCGGTGTGGGAACTGCCGACTCGCGGTGTGGGAACTGCCGACTCGCGGGGACTGCGTGCGGGACACGCCGAGGGGCGGGGGAGCGGGCGGGGGTGTCGGTGGGGACCGGTAGCCTTCGGCCTCGAACGACTGTTCGCAGGAGCGGGGGAGTGCCGTGATCGCGTCCGTGCGCGGGCCCGTGCTGGAGATCGGGCTGGACCACGCCGTGGTCGAGGTCGGCGGCGTCGGGCTGGCGGTGTTCTGCACCCCGGCCACGCTGGCGGGCCTGCGGCGCGGCACCGAGGCCCGGCTGTCCACGACGTTGATCGTGCGCGAGGAGTCGCTGACGCTGTTCGGCTTCGCCGACGCGGACGAGCGGGAGCTGTTCCTGCTGCTGCAGACGGTGAGCGGGATCGGGCCGCGGCTCGCGCTCGCCACGATCGCCGTCCTGGAGCCGGAGGTGCTGCGCCGCGCCCTGCACGACGGCGACCTGGCCACGCTGACCCGCATCCCGGGCGTCGGCAAGAAGAGCGCCGAGCGGCTCGTGGTGGAGCTGCGGGACAAGGTCGTGGTGGCACCGGCGCCGGTCACCGCGGCGGGCATCGCCGTCCCGGTCGCGGCCGGCAACGGGGCCTCGCCGGTCCGCGACCAGGTCGTCGAGGCGCTGGTCGGCCTCGGGTTCACCCTCAAGCCCGCCGAGCAGGCGGTCGACGCCGTGCTCGCGGACAAGCCCGAGGCCGAGGCCTCGCAGCTGCTGCGCGCGGCGTTGGCGGGCCTGGGCCGGAGCAGGTGACCGAGCCGGTGACCGAGTACGAGCCGGGGGACCTGCGGGACGTGGCGGCCGAGGCCGTCCCCGAGGACCTCGACGTCGAGAACTCGCTGCGCCCGCGCCGGCTCAGCGAGTTCATCGGGCAGCCCCGGGTCCGCGAGCAACTGGAGCTGGTACTGGAGGGCGCCCGCCGGCGCGGCGACCCGCCCGACCACATCCTGCTCTCGGGCCCGCCAGGCCTGGGCAAGACGAGCCTGTCCATGATCGTCGCGGCCGAACTCGGCGCGGCGATCCGGCTGACGAGCGGCCCCGCGCTGGAACGCGCCGGGGACCTCGCGGCCATGCTGTCGAACCTCGTCCCCGGCGACGTGCTGTTCATCGACGAGATCCACCGGATCGCCCGCCCCGCCGAGGAGATGCTCTACCTCGCGATGGAGGACTTCCGGGTGGACGTCGTGGTCGGCAAGGGCCCGGGCGCCACGTCCATCCCGCTCGACATCGCACCGTTCACGCTGGTCGGGGCCACCACCCGGGCCGGCGCGCTCACCGGCCCGCTGCGGGACCGCTTCGGCTTCACCGCGCACATGGAGTTCTACGAGCCGGACGAGCTCGAGCTCGTGCTCCGCCGGGCCGCCGTGATCCTCGACGTCGACCTGAAGCCCGACGGTGCCGCGGAGATCGCCCGGCGCTCCCGTGGCACCCCCCGCATCGCGAACCGGCTGCTGCGCCGGGTCCGGGACTTCGCCGAGGTCCGCACCGACGGGGCCGTCACCCTGTCCGTCGCCCGGGACGCGCTCGCGGTCTACGACGTCGACGAGCTCGGCCTCGACCGGCTCGACCGCGCCGTGTTGGGGGCCCTCGTACGGACGTTCGGGGGAGGCCCGGTGGGCGTGTCCACGCTGGCAGTGGCGGTGGGCGAGGAACCCGGTACCGTCGAGGAGGTCTGCGAGCCCTACCTGGTGCGGGCCGGGATGCTGGCCCGGACGCCGCGGGGTCGTGTCGCCACGCCCGCGGCCTGGAGCCATCTCGGCCTGCGGCCGCCGGAGTCCGGCGGCGAGGTGCCGCCGGCGCTGTTCTGAACGCGGTCTCGATCGGGGGCGGAGCGGTACCGGGGGGCGCACCCGGTGGGCCCCGCACGGAAACCGCACGTCACGGGGCCGTCACGGGGCCGTCACGACGCCGGGTCGACCGACCGGGTGTCGGACCCGACTGGCAGACTCGGCCGTCCGACCTGCCCGAGAAACGGAGAAAAACGACATCATGGACCTGAGCCTGCTGTTCCCGATCCTCATCCTGCTGCTCTTCATCCCGATCTTCCTGTCGGGTCGCAAGCAGAAGCGGCAGATGGCGGAGACCCAGGCGATGCAGAACGCGCTCGCCGAGGGCGACGTCGTGACCACCACCTCGGGGCTGCGCGGCACGGTCGTCGACGCCTCCTACGAGGACACGATCGACCTCGAGATCGCCGACGGCGTCGTCACCACCTGGCTGCGCGCGGCCGTGCGGGACAAGGTCGCCCAGGACGACCACGCCGAGATCGCCGACGCGGCCGACGAGACCCCGGCCGCGACCGGCGCCGCGACCACCGGCGAGCTCCCGGCGAGCGGCGCCACCAGCGCGAACGGGACGCCGAGCGCCAACGGGGCGGTCTCGGACACCCCCGCCGACTCCACCGCGGACGAGAAGAAGTAACCGGATCGCCCACGGCGGGGCCGCCGTCGGCCCGCTGCGCCGGATGGTGCAGCATCGTGCGGGAACACCGGGCCGCGGCCACGCCGCGGACAGGACCGGACAGGCCGTCCGCCGACGCGTGACCGGGCCGTGACGCCAGGAGAGCAGAGAGAGTGGCAACGACCCCGGGGCGGATCCGCCCCTGGCGGTACCTCGCGGGGTTCGCGGGCATCGTCGTGGTGCTGTACGCGCTGGTCGCCTTCACCGGCGACCGGTCCTTCGCCCCGAAGCTGGGCATCGACCTGCAGGGCGGTACCCGGGTCACCCTGACCGCGCGCACCGAGTCGGGCCAGGTCCCGCCGCGCGACCAGCTGGTGCAGGCGCAGGCGATCATCGAGCAGCGCGTCAACGGGCTGGGCGTGAGCGGCGCCGAGGTGGTGCTCGACGGGAACAACATCACCATCACCGTGCCCGGCGACCAGGGCGAGCAGGCCCGCTCGCTCGGCCAGACCGCGCAGCTGCGCATCCGCCCGGTCGTCGGCCAGCCGATCGCGGCCACCCCCGCCACCCCGCCGGCCGGGCAGGACACCGGCGGCGCCACCACCCCGCCCGCCGGGCAGGACACCGGCGGCGGCACGACCCCGCCGGCCGGGGAGAGCACCGCACCGGCCCCGTCCGGCGGCGGCGCGCAGCCGCAGAGCCAGGGCACGGGCCCGGTCGTCGACGGCACGGTCGCCCCGGTCTCGTACAGCACCGCGCTGGCGCCGGCCCAGCAGCCGACCCCGCCGCCGGGCGGCGACGAGGACCCGGCCAAGGCCGCCGCGATCGCCGAGGCGAAGGCCACCCGGCAGAGCACCGACCAGGTGACCCAGCAGCAGGCGCTCCTCGCGCTCGACTGCAACGCCCCGGACCCCCTGCGGGGCTACGACGACTCGTCGCTGCCCCTGGTGACCTGCGACCAGGACAAGACCGCGAAGTACATCCTCGGGCCCACGGTGGTCGAGGGCACCCAGATCGCGTCCGCGCAGGCCTCGCAGAACCAGCAGGGCGTCGGCTACGTCGTCGACCTCAGCTTCAAGGCGGACGGGTCGAAGGCCTGGGGCGACTACACCGCCGCGCACATCGGCGAGCAGGCCGCCTTCGTGCTCGACGGCGAGGTGGTCTCGGCCCCGACGATCCAGGGCGCGCTGTACGGGAACACCCAGGTCAGCGGCAACTTCAACCAGCAGCAGGCGCAGGACCTCGCGGGCATCCTGCGGTACGGCTCGCTGCCGCTGTCCTTCGAGGCGTCCGACGCGCAGACCGTGTCCGCCACGCTCGGGCTCGCCTCGCTGGAGGCCGGCCTGATCGCGGGCGCCATCGGCCTGGCCCTCGTGTTCGTCTACTGCCTCTTCTACTACCGCGTGCTGGGCGTGCTCACGATCCTGTCGCTGGTGCTGTCCGGCCTCGTGGTCTACGCGGTGCTGGTGCTGCTCGGGCGGTGGATCGGGTTCACCCTGGACCTCGCCGGCGTGGCCGGGTTCATCGTCGCGATCGGCATCACCGCGGACTCGTTCGTGATCTTCTTCGAACGGCTGAAGGACGAGGTCCGCGAGGGCCGCTCGTTCCGCTCGGCCGTCCCGCGGGCCTGGGTGCGGGCGCGGCGCACGATCCTGACCGCGGACGCCGTGAGCTTCCTCGCGGCCGCGGTGCTGTACATCCTGGCCGTCGGGCAGGTGAAGGGCTTCGCGTTCACCCTGGGCATGTCGACCGTCCTGGACCTGGTCGTGGTCTTCCTGGTCACGCACCCGCTGGTCGCGCTGGCGTCGAACTCGAAGATCTTCGGCAGCCCCACGCTGTCCGGGCTCGGTGCGGTGGCGAAGATCGGCGCGCAACGGCGGCGGCAACCGCGGGAGACCGCCGGCAGCGGGTCCGGCACGAACAAGGGGGCCTGAGGCATGGTCGGGACGAACGGGGCCGGCGCCGCCCGCAAGCGCGGGGTGCTCAGCCGGCTGTACACGGGTACCGGGGCGTTCGACGTCGTCGGCCACCGCAGGACCTGGTACATCTCCTTCGGCGTGCTGGTGCTGGTCTGCGTGCTGTCGATCGCGATCCGCGGCTTCAACCTCGGCATCGACTTCACCGGCGGCTCGCAGTTCCAGATGCCCGCCGCCGGGGCCAACGGCACGATCACCACGGAGCAGGTCGAGGACGTCTTCCGCTCCTCGGTCGGCGAGGAGCCGGCGTCGACCCAGTCCGCCGGCGCCGGCGGCTCGGCCACGATCCTCGTCCGGGCGGAGCCCCTCAACCCGGCGCAGATCGCCTCGTTCAAGGACGCGGTGTTCCAGCAGCTCCAGCCGCTCGACGCGAGCGGACAGCCGTCCGAGCAGGTGATCAGCGACAGCGCGGTCAGCGGCACCTGGGGCGGGGAGATCACCCGCCAGGCGCTGATCGCCCTCGCCGTGTTCCTGGTGCTGGTCACGATCTTCCTGGCCTTCTACTTCGAGCGGGCCATGGCGATCGCGGCGCTGGTGGCGCTGGTGCACGACGTCGTCGTCACCGCGGGCATCTACTCGCTGATCGGCTTCGAGGTCACCCCGTCCACGGTCATCGGCCTGCTGACGATCCTCGGCTTCTCGCTCTACGACACGGTCGTGGTGTTCGACAAGGTCAAGGAGAACACCCGCGGGCTGCTCAACCTGACCCGCCGCACGTACGGCGAGCAGGCCAACCTGGCGGTCAACCAGACGCTGATGCGCTCGATCAACACGTCGCTGATCGCGGTGCTGCCGGTGATCGGGCTGATGGTGGTCGGCGTCGGGCTGCTCGGCGTCGGCACGCTCGCCGACCTGGCACTGGTGCAGCTGGTCGGCATCATCGCCGGCGCCCTGTCCTCCCTGCTGCTGGCCACACCGCTGCTGGTCGACCTCAAGATGCGCGACCCGCGGTTCCGCAAGCAGGCCGAGCGGGTCGCCGCCCGCCGCGCCCGGGCCGCCGCCGCGCAGTCCGTGGACACCGGCGAGGAGGACCTCGACACCGCGGACGACGAGGCCCTCGCCCGCGAGCTGCGCCGCGAGCGTGCGATGGCCGCGGCGGCCGCCGCCCCCGACCGGGTGCGGCCGGGCCGTCCGCAGGGCAAGGCGGGTCAGGGCCGGGCGGGCCAGAACCGGGCGACGTCCGGGCGGCCGAGCGGGAAGCGGCGCCGGTGAGCGCCGCGTCCGACGGCCCGGCCGGCCCGGTCGAGCTCGACGAGTCCGTCCTGGAGCTCGAGAAGGTCCGGGAGCTGGTCCGGGCGGTACCGGACTACCCGGAGCCCGGCGTGCTGTTCCGCGACCTCACACCGGCGTTGGCCGACGCCGAGGCGTTCGCCATCCTGACCACCGAGCTCGCGGCCTCCGCGGGCGCCGCCGACCTGATCGCCGGCGTCGAGGCCCGCGGGTTCCTGATCGGTGCCGCGGTCGCGCTGGTCGCGGGCACCGGCGTCGTCCCGGTGCGCAAGGCGGGCAAGCTGCCGGCCGTCGCCGGGTCGCGGACCTACCAGCTCGAGTACGGCACGGCCACGCTGGAGTTGCCCGCGGGCACCGTGGAGCCCGGGGCCCGGGTCTTCGTCGTCGACGACGTGCTCGCCACCGGCGGCACCGCCGCAGCGGCCTGCGGGCTGCTGACGGACGTCGGGGCCGAGATCACGGGTTTCGGCACCGTCGTCGAGCTGGCGGCGCTGAGGGGCCGGGAGCGGCTCGGTGGCATCGACGTGCACGCCCTGCTCACCTATTAGGCGAGCGTCCCTCCGGGCTACCGGAGGGTTATCCTTCGGTAGGTGGTGACAGGAGCGGAGCAGGCCCGGTGACGGACGTCCAGCAGAACGCACCCGCACCCGCGGAGGCGCCCTCCGGCGCGTCGCGGACCGCCGTCCAGACGGCGGCGCAGGACCCGGCCCGCCCCTCGGCCACTCGCCGGGTCCGGGCCCGCATCGCCCGGCGGATGACGCCGCAGCGGGTCGCCATCGTCAAGCCCGTCCTCGAGCCGCTGGCGAGCGTGCACCGTGCGCTGCACCCCAAGGCCGACCTGGTGCTGCTGCAGCGGGCGTACGACGTCGCCGAGGAGAAGCACGCCGGGCAGAAGCGCAAGTCCGGCGACCCGTACATCACGCACCCGCTGGCCGTGGCCACGATCCTCGCCGAGCTCGGCATGGACACGACCACGCTGGTCGCGGCGCTGCTGCACGACACCGTCGAGGACACCGACTACTCGCTCGAGCGGCTCAGCACGGACTTCGGCGAGGAGGTCGCGCACCTCGTCGACGGCGTGACCAAGCTGGACAAGGTCGAGTTCGGCACCGCGGCGGAGGCCGAGACCATCCGGAAGATGGTCGTCGCCATGGCGCGGGACCCCCGGGTGCTGGTGATCAAGCTCTCCGACCGGCTGCACAACATGCGCACCATGCGCTTCCTGCCGCCGGAGAAGCAGGCGAAGAAGGCGCGCGAGACGCTCGAGGTCATGGCGCCGCTGGCGCACCGCCTGGGCATGGCGACGATCAAGTGGGAGCTGGAGGACCTGTCCTTCGCGATCCTGCACCCGAAGAAGTACGAGGAGATCGTCCGGCTCGTCGCGACCCGCGCCCCGTCCCGGGACACCTACCTCAAGCAGGTCATCGACGAGGTGTCGCGGCAGCTGGAGGCCGCCCGGGTCAGCGGCACGGTCGAGGGCCGGCCGAAGCACTACTACTCGATCTACCGCAAGATGATCGTCAAGGGCCGCGAGTTCGACGACATCCACGACCTCGTCGGCGTGCGCGTGCTGGTCGACGAGGTGCGGGACTGCTACGCGGCGATGGGCATGGTCCACGCGCTGTGGCAGCCGATGCCCGGCCGGTTCAAGGACTACATCGCCCAGCCGCGGTTCGGCGTGTACCAGTCGCTGCACACCACGGTGATCGGGCCGGACGGCAAGCCGCTCGAGGTGCAGATCCGCACGCACGAGATGCACCGCACCGCCGAGTACGGCATCGCGGCGCACTGGCGCTACAAGGAGACCCGCGGGCAGAACAGCGCCAACGGCACCGTCGAGATCGACGAGATGTCCTGGATGCGGCAGCTGCTCGACTGGCAGCGCGAGGCCGCGGACCCCGGGGACTTCCTCGAGTCGCTGCGCTACGACCTCGCGGCCAAGGAGCTGTTCGTCTTCACCCCGAAGGGCGACGTCGTCACGTTGCCGGTCGGGTCCACCCCGGTCGACTTCGCCTACGCCGTGCACACCGAGGTCGGCAACCGCTGTATCGGCTCCCGGGTCAACGGCCGGCTGGTCGCGCTGGAGCGCACGCTGGAGTCCGGCGACGTCGTCGAGATCTTCACGTCGAAGGCCGAGGGCGCCGGGCCGAGCCGGGACTGGCTGGGCTTCGTCAAGTCGCCGCGCGCCAAGAACAAGATCAAGCAGTGGTTCGCCAAGGAGCGCCGCGAGGAGGCCATCGAGGAGGGCAAGGAGGCGATCACGCGGGAGGCCCGGCGCACGGGCATGCCGCTGCAGCGCCTCGTGTCCGCCGACGCGATGGCCGCCCTGTCCCGCGAGATGCACTACTCCGAGATCTCGGCGCTCTACGCCGCGGTCGGGGAGGGGCAGGCCAGCGCCCGGCACGTCGTGCAGCGGCTGGTCGCGCTGCTCGGCGGGATGGAGGACGCCGAGGAGGAGCTCGCCGAGCGGGCCACCCCGTCGACCGTCCGGGTGCGCCGTCCCTCCGGCGACGCGGGCGTGGTGCTCACCGGCGAGAACGGCGTCGAGATGGGGGACGTCTACTGCAAGCTCGCCCGCTGCTGCACGCCCGTGCCCGGGGACGAGATCCTCGGGTTCGTCACCCGCGGCGGCGCTGTCTCGGTGCACCGCACGGACTGCACCAACGCTGCGGACCTCAAGGCCCGCAGCGAGCGGCTGGTCGACGTCGCGTGGTCGGTATCGCCGGCGTCGGTGTTCCTGGTGGCGATCCAGGTCGAGGCGCTCGACCGGCACCGCCTGCTGTCCGACGTCACGAAGGTACTGGCGGACGAGAAGGTCAACATCCTCTCCGCGTCCGTCACCACCTCGCGCGACCGCGTGGCCGTGTCGCGCTTCTCCTTCGAGATGGGCGACCCGAAGCACCTCGGGCACGTGCTGCACGCCGTGCGCAACGTGGAGGGCGTCTACGACGTCTACCGCGTCACCAGCGCCAGCTGATCCCGCCGACCAGGAGCTGAGGGCTCCGCCGGAGGTCCGGCGGAGCCCTCAGCTCCTGGTGATCAGGCGGGTCAGGCCGCGACCGTGGCGGTCTGGATGGTGACCGGGGTCTTCGGCTTGCCGTCGCCGGGGCCGTTGCTGTCGTCCGTGCCCTCTGCGGCGACCTTGTCGACGGTCGCCAGGCCGGCCTCGTCGATCGTGCCGAACACGGTGTAGTCCGGCGGGAGCGTCGAGTCGGCGTAGACCAGGAAGAACTGGCTGCCGCCCGAGTTCGGGGCGGAGGTCTTGGCCATCGCGATCGTGCCGCGGGGGTAGATCACCGCACCGGACTGGCCCGCAGGGGCCAGGGCCGTCGGCGGCTCGTCCGCGATGGTGTAGCCGGGGCCGCCGGTGCCCTGGCCGCTCGGGTCGCCGCACTGCAGCACCTTCAGGCCCTCGCTCGTGGTGAGCCGGTGGCACGGGGTGTCGTTGAAGTACCCCTGGCTCGCCAGCGACGTGAAGCTGTTCACGGTGCAGGGCGCCTCGGCCCGGTTCAGCGTGAGCCCGATCGGGCCCGCCGACGTCGTCAGGGAGACGGGGACCGTGCCCTGGTTGCTCACCGCGTCCGTCTGCGGGGCGTTCGCCGGCTTCGCGGCGGCGCCGTCGGACGGGTACTGGCAGTTCACGGTGCCGGGCGGGGCGGCGGCCTGCGCGGCCGGCGAGGCCGGGTCGGACTTCCACGGGGCGGTCGTGAGCAGCACCACCGCGACGACCACGACCACCACGGCCGCGGCGGAGCTGATCACGGCGACCCGCTTCTGCCTGCGGGCCCGTTCGGCGCGCCGCGCCTGCTGATTGGCCAGCTTGCGCTTGGCCGCCTCCCGCCGCATCTGGTTCGTGGCCACGGTGTGCGTCGTCCTCCCGGTCGAATGGATCGCCGGGCAGGGTATCGACCGTTCCTGAGAGGCCCGTGTGCAGGCACGTCTAGGCTGGTCGCGTGCTCGTCGCAGGATTCCCCGCAGGAGCGTTCCAGACCAACTGCTACGTCGTCGCCCATGGCGCCGGCGAGGCGTGCGTGGTCGTCGACCCCGGGCAGGACGCCGTCGAACCGCTGGAGGCCGTGCTCGCGGAGCACCGGCTGACCCCGGTGGCGGTGCTGCTGACCCACGGCCATTTCGACCACACCTTCAGCGTCCAGCCGGTGTGCGACGGCTCGGACATCCCGGCGTGGATCCATCCGGACGACCGGGAGCTGCTCGCCGACCCGATGAAGGGCATCTCCTCGGAGTCCGCGGCGTTCTTCGGCGGCCGGCTGGAGCTGAAGGAGCCGCGCGAGGTGCGCACGCTGACCGACCGCAGCGACCTGGAGCTCGCCGGAATGCGGCTGCGGGTCGACCACACCCCCGGCCACACTCGGGGCTCGGTGGTGTTCACGACGGAGACGGAGGACGGGACCGAGGTGATCCTCGCGGGCGACACGCTCTTCGCGGGCTCGATCGGGCGGACGGACCTGCCCGGCGGCTCGCACCGCCAGCTGCTGGAGAGCATCCGGGACCGGCTGCTCGGCCGGCCGGACTCGGGCGTCGTCCTCCCCGGCCACGGCCCGACGACGACCGTGGGCCGGGAGCGGGTGTCCAACCCGTTCCTGCAGGGCCTCGGCGGTGCCGATGCGGATTCCGCCGCCGCTCCGGCCCCGGGGCGCGGGCTGTGAGCGCGGTGCAGGAGGGCGTCCGGCGCGCCACCGCCTTCGCGGCGCCCAAGGGCATCCCGGAGTACTACCCGCCGGAGTCCGCCGGGTTCGTGCACGTCCGGGACACGCTGGCCGGCGCGGCCGAGCGCGCCGGGTACGGCTACGTCGAGCTGCCGATCTTCGAGGACACCGGGCTGTTCGCGCGCGGCGTCGGCGAGTCGACGGACGTGGTGAGCAAGGAGATGTACACCTTCGCCGACCGCGGCGACCGGTCCGTCACGCTGCGGCCGGAGGGCACGGCGGGCGTGGTCCGGTCGGTGATCGAGCACAACCTCGACCGGGCCGGGCTGCCGGTCAAGCTGCGCTACTCCGGCCCGTTCTTCCGCTACGAGCGGCCGCAGGCCGGGCGGTACCGGCAGCTGCAGCAGGTCGGCGTGGAGGCCATCGGGGTGGACGACCCCGCGCTCGACGCCGAGGTCATCGCCGTCGCCGACGAGGGCTTCAAGGCGCTCGGGCTGACCGGGTACAGGCTGGAGCTGACCTCGCTGGGCGACGCGGAGTGCCGGCCGGCCTACCGCGAGCGGCTGCAGGAGTTCCTGGCCGGGCTGGACCTCGACGAGCCGACGCGGGACCGGGCGCGGATCAACCCGCTGCGGGTGCTCGACGACAAGCGGCCCGAGGTGCGCAGGCAGCTCGAGGACGCGCCGCTGCTGCTCGACCACCTGTCCGCCGCCTCGGCCGAGCATCACGCCGCCGTGCTGGCCCACCTCGACGATCTCGGCGTGGCCTACACGACCAACCCGCGGATGGTGCGCGGGCTGGACTACTACACCAAGACGACCTTCGAGTTCGTGCACGACGGCCTGGGCGCCCAGTCCGGGATCGGCGGCGGCGGCCGGTACGACGGCCTGATGGAGACCCTGGGCGGGCAGCCGCTGTCCGGCGTCGGGTTCGGGATCGGCGTCGACCGGACGCTGCTGGCCTGCCGGGCCGAGGGCGTGCAGCCCTGGTCGGAGGCCCGGGCCGAGGTGTTCGGCGTGCCGCTGGGCGAGGCCGCGAAGCGCCGCCTCGTCGTCATCGCGGCCGAGCTGCGCCGCGCCGGGGTGCGCGTGGACCTGGCGTACGGCGGGCGCGGCCTCAAGGGCGCGATGAAGTCCGCGGACCGCTCCGGTGCCCGGTACGCGCTGGTGCTGGGGGAGCGGGACCTCGAGGCCGGCACGGTCGGCGTGAAGGACCTGGCCTCCGGCGACCAGCGCGCGGTGCCGCTGGACTCCGTCGTGACGGAGCTCGTCGCGAAGCTGGCCTGATGCCCGGACGACCGGCGCTCTCGATCAGTAGGTGTGAGCGAGAGCGCCGTTCGCTCGTCGGGGGGCGGGGTTGAGCGCGACCGACCGGGAGCGGTGGGACGCCCGGCACGCGGCGGTCGGGCTCGGAGTGCCGATGCCGCCGGACGGGCTGCGGGGCCGGCTCGGGCTGCTCCCGGGCGGGGCCGAGCCGGGGGACCGGAGCGGGCTGCCCGCGGGTGGGCGCGCGCTCGACGTCGCCTGCGGACGCGGTGCGGTCGCGGTGTGGTTGGCGCACCAGGGCTTCACGGTCGACGCGGTCGACGTCTCGGGCACCGGTCTCGCGTCGGCCCGGGCGCTGGCCGCGGCCGAAGGGGTACCGCACGTGCGGTTCCTCGAGGCCGACCTGGAGGCCGGGCTGCCGGTCGCGGGGCCCTACGACCTCGTGGTCTGCCAGCGCTACCGCGACCCCGCGCTGTACCCGGCGCTCGCCGCCGTGCTCGCGCCCGGCGGCCTGCTCGTGCTCACCGTCCTGTCCGCGGTCGGCGACGAGGGCGGCCGTTTCCGGGCGGTCCCCGGCGAGCTGGCGCGCGCGTTCCCGCAGCTGGAGACGCTCGACCATCGCGAGGGCGACGGCGAGGCGACCCTGCTGGCTCGCCGTCCCTGAGGCGTGGTCAGCGGGCGCGGCGGGTCCGGCGGCCGAGCGGGCGACCGGGTTCCTCCCGGCTGGCGACGAGGGCGGCGAGTCCCGTCGTGATCGGCACGGAGGCGACCAGCCCGATGCTGCCGACGAGGGTCCGGACGATCTCGGTCGCGACGTCCTGCGAGGTCAGCACGTCGCCCGGGCCGCGCCCGGCCACCGTGAACAGCAGCAACAGCGGCAGCGACGCGCCCGCGTAGGCGAGCACGAGGGTGTTCACCGCCGACGACACGTGGTCCCTCCCGATCCGCATCCCGGCGCTGAACAACGCCCGGGCGCCCAGGGCCGGGTTCGCCGCGCGCAGCTCCCAGACGGCGCTGGTCTGGGTGACCGTGACGTCGTCGAGCACGCCGAGCGCACCGATCACGATCCCGGCGAGCAGCAGGCCCCGGGCGTCGACGGGCGCGCCGAGCGTCGCGATGAGGCTGGCGGTGGTGTCGTCGAGGCCGGTGAGCCGGGCGAGCGCCGAGAACGCCGCGCTGAGCAGCGCGATCAGGCCGAGCGACGCCAGGGTGCCGAGCACGGCGGCCGAGGTCCGGGCCGAGAGGCCGTGGGTGAGGTAGAGGACCACGAACATGATCAGGCAGGCGCCGACCACCGCCACCCACACCGGGCTCGCGCCGCCCAGGATCGCCGGCAGCACGAACAGCACCAGCACGACCAGGCTCATCCCGAGCGCCACGAGGGCGGCGAGCCCGCGCCACCGGCCCAGCAGCAGCACCGCCAGCGCGAACGCGACCGCCAGGGCGATCAGCGGGCCCGACCGCTGGAAGTCGACGACCTGGTAGGAGCCCGGGTCCGTCGCGTCGCCGCCCGAGTACGCCACCCGGACCCGGTCGCCGACCGCGAACCGCGGCGTGGACGGCTCGACCGGCACGATCTGCACCAGGTCGCGGCCCGGCAACGGGCCGCCGTCCATCCGCAGGGTCAGGCCGGCGCACCCGCCGTCGCCCGAGCCGGGGGTGCAGTCGCCGGCCTGGGCGGCGACCACCTCGGCGTCGAACACCTCGCCGGCCGGCTGGGTGCTGTGCGGCAGCGGGCCGCTGGGCCACAGCAGCACCAGCCCGATGAGGGTGGCCAGGGCGCAGGGCACCAGCAGCCCGACGAGCAGCATCCGGACGCGGCGGCCCGCGGGCGTCGCGGGTCCGTGGCCGTGCCCGTGGCCGTGCCCCCGCTCGTGGCCGAGGTCCGGGTCGTGGGCTCGGCCGGGCGGGGCGGGCTCGGCCGCGACCGGCGCGAGGGGGGTGGTGCGCTCCGCGTCCGTCTCCGGCGGGACCGCGCTCCGGACCGGAGTCCGGACCGGGGCACGGTGCCGCCCGCTGTCGGACGACGGGTCGCGCGGGGCCACCCCGGCATCCTCACCCGTCGCCGTGCGGGCCCGGCAACCGCCCTCCGCAGCCGCCGGCTACACGAACACCGACACCAGCAGCACGAGCAGCAGGCCGACGACCGAGATGACGGTCTCCATCACCGACCAGCTCTTGATCGTCTGCCCGACCGTGAGCCCGAAGTACTCCTTGACCAGCCAGAAGCCGGCGTCGTTGACGTGCGAGAAGAACAGCGACCCGGCGCCGATGGCGAGGGCCAGGAGCGCCACGGTCGCCGGCGGCAGCCCGGCGGCGAGCGGCGCGACGATCCCGGCCGCGGTGATCGTGGCGACCGTCGCCGATCCCGTCGCCACCCGGATCGCGACCGCGACGAGCCACCCGAGGATGAGCGGGGACAGGGCGGCCGCGCCGGCCCACTGCCCGATCAGGGTGCCGACGCCGGCGTCGACCAGCGTCTGCTTGAAGCCGCCGCCCGCGCCGACGATCAGCAGGATCCCGGCGATCGCGGGCAGCGCCCCGCCGACCGAGGCGGTGAGCCCCCGCCGGTCCATCCCGGAGGGGAGCCCGAGCGCGAGCATGGCGACGACCACGCCGACGAGCAGGGCGACGATCGGCTCGCCGAGCACCTCGAGGGCGCCCCGGACCGCGTTGTCCTCGGGGAGCGCGATCTCGGCGACCGCCCGGACCAGCATGAGGACGACGGGTGTGAGCACGACGGCGATCGCCGCGCCGACGCTGACCCGGCGGCCCGTCCGTTCGCCGGTCCGGGTCCCCGTGCCGCCGCGACCGGCCGGGCCGTCGGCGCGGTCGTCGCGGTCCGCCCGGTCGGTACGCTCGGCGGGCGGGTCGGGCCGGCCCTCAACGCCGGATCCGCCCTCGATCGCCGCGCTCTCCGGGGGCGGCGGCAGCGGCACCCAGCGCGCGGCGACGCGCGCGAACAGCGGGCCCGCGACGACCACCGTCGGGATGGCCACGAGGAGACCGAACAGCAGGGTCAGGCCCAGGTCCGCGCCGAGGGCGTCGATCGCGACCAGTGGGCCGGGGTGCGGCGGCACGAGCCCGTGCAGGACGGACAGGCCTGCGAGGGCCGGGATGCCGACGGTGATGACGGACAGCCGGGTACGGGCCGCGACCAGCACCACGACCGGCACCAGCAGCACGACACCGACCTCGAAGAACAGCGGGATGCCGATGAGGGCCGCCACGCCGGCGAGCGCCCAGGGCATCCCCTTGGGGCCGACCCGGTTCGTCACCGCCTCGACGACCCGGTCGGCACCGCCGGAGTCGCGCAGCAGGCCGCCGATCATGGCGCCGAGCGCGATGAGCACGCCCACGCCGCCGACCGTCGAGCCGACGCCGTCGGTGAAGCTGTCCACTGTCTTGCCCGGACCGAGCCCCCCGACGATCCCGAGCACCGCGGTGCCCGCGATCAGCGCCAGGAACGGGTGGACGTGCAACCACGTGATCAGCAGGACGATCACCCGCGATCCCGAGCAGGGCGGCGATCACGAGCTGCGTCGCCCCCGCGGCCGGCGCGGTCTCCTGGGACTGCGCGAGCACCAGTGTCGCGGTCACGCGACACCTCCGGTGGGTGCGAGCTCGGCGAGGACCCGGTCGACGACCGTGCCGGGATCGCCCTCGCCGCTCACCGCGGTACCCGGTTCGCCGGTCTCCAACGGCTCGAGCGTCTCGAGCTGGCTCTGCAGCAGCGAGGCGGGCATGTAGTGGCCGCGGCGGGTGGCCAGCCGGGAGGCCAGGGCGTCGGACGACGCCTGCAGGTGCACGAAGCGGACGGAGGGGTGCCCGTCGGCGAGCACGTCCCGGTACCTGCGGCGCAACGCCGAGCAGGTGACGACGGCGCTCCGGCCGGCCGCCTCCTGCTCGCCGATCCAGCCGGCCACCCGGCGCAGCCACGGCCACCGGTCGTCGTCCGTCAGCGGCTGGCCGGCGGCCATCTTGCGCCGGTTCTCCTCGGGGTGCAGGTCGTCGCCCTCGGCGAAGGCCCAGCCCGTCCGCCGCACGAGCTCCTCGGCGACGGTCGACTTGCCGACCCCCGACACCCCCATCACCACGAGCGTTGTCGTCTTCGCCCTCATGGGGGCAGCCTGGCCGACGGTGGCCGATCCTGCCGGGTGGGCAAGGGCGCTTGCGGCGAGCTCGAACATGTGTTCGACTAGGTAAGTGCGGTGGAGCGGGCAGCAGGTGCTGACGGACGGCGTGGGCGAGGCGGCGGCCCTGCCGGGGCTGCGGGGCCTGCTGCGTTCGGTGCGCACGCCGGAGTTCGCGGGCACGGTGTTCCACGAGGTGGAGGCGAAGTCCGCGCTGAACCGGGTGCCGGGGAACTCGCCGATGCCCTTCGCATGGACCGTGAACCCGTACCGGGGCTGCACGCACGCGTGCGTGTACTGCTTCGCGCGCAACACCCACACCTACCTCGACCTCGACGCGGGGGCGGACTTCGACTCGCAGATCGTCGTGAAGGTCAACGTCGCGCGGGTGCTGGCGCGCGAGCTCGCCCGTCCCGGCTGGGCCCGCGAGCCGGTGGCGATGGGCACCAACACCGACCCCTACCAGCGCGCGGAGGGCCGGTACCGGCTGATGCCGGACATCATCCGGGCGCTCACGCGCTCGGGCACGCCCTTCTCGATCCTCACCAAGGGCACCGTGCTCGGCCGCGACCTGCCCGACCTCGCCGCCGCGGCGCGGGACGTGCCGGTCGGGCTCGGGGTGTCGCTCGCGCTCGCCGACCCTGGGCTGCAGGCCCGGCTCGAGCCCGGCACGCCCTCGCCGCAGGCCCGGCTCGACCTGGTCGAGCGGATCGCCGACGCCGGCCTGGACTGCGGCGTGATGGTCGCGCCGGTGCTCCCGCTGCTCACCGACTCGGCCGAGGCGCTCGACGCGCTGCTGGAGCGGGTCCGGGCGGCGGGCGCGTCCGGGGTCAGCGTGCTCGCCCTGCACCTGCGCCCGGGCACGCGGGAGTGGTTCATGGCCTGGCTCGCGCGGGAGTACCCGGCCCTCGTGCCGGCCTACGAACGGCTGTACCGGCGCGGGGCGTACGTCGACCCGGAGTACCGGCGGGCGCTGGCCGAGCGGGTCCGCCCGCTGCTGCGCCGGCACGGGCTGGACCGCAGCGTAGGCGTGCAGCGCACCGGCGGGGACGGCTTCCCGCACGGCGCACCGCCCGCCGAACGGCTGGCGGCCCCGGTCGTCGAGCAGCTCACCCTGCTCTGACCGTGCGGACGTACCCGGACTCCGTGCCGGTACCGACGTCAGGCGGGTGCGCGAGGCCGAGGGCCTGCCTCTCCTCGGACGTCCGGGCCTCGTGTCGCGGACTGCGACCCCGGGAGGGAAACCTGCTGGCCGGACACCGGAGGGGGCCGGATAACCTCGACGACCGTGATGCGAACCCACCCCGTCGGCACCCTGCGTGCCGAGGACGCCGGCCAGACCGTGACCCTCGCCGGATGGGTGGCCCGTCGCCGCGATCACGGCGGTGTGATCTTCGTCGACCTGCGGGACAGCTCGGGCACCGCCCAGATCGTGTTCCGCGAGGGCGAGATGGCCGAGCGCGCCCACCGGCTGCGCTCCGAGTTCTGCCTGCAGGTGACCGGCGAGGTCGTCGCGCGGCCGGCGGGCAACGAGAACCCCGAGCTGCCGACCGGCGCCATCGAGGTCACGGTCACCGACCTCGTCGTGCTGTCCGAGTCCGCACCGCTGCCCTTCCCGATCGACGAGCACACCGGGGTCGGCGAGGAGGTCCGGCTCAGGTACCGCTACCTCGACCTGCGCCGTCCGGAGCCCGCCGCGGCGATCAAGCTGCGCAGCGCCGTGAACAAGGCCGCGCGTGTCGTGCTCGAGGGGCACGACTTCGTCGAGATCGAGACGCCCACGCTGACCCGCTCCACGCCCGAGGGCGCGCGGGACTTCCTCGTGCCGGCCCGTCTCAAGCCCGGCTCCTGGTACGCCCTGCCGCAGAGCCCGCAGCTGTTCAAGCAGCTGCTCATGGTCGCCGGCATGGAGCGCTACTACCAGATCGCGCGCTGCTACCGGGACGAGGACTTCCGCGCCGACCGGCAGCCCGAGTTCACCCAGCTCGACATCGAGATGAGCTTCGTCGAGCAGGACGACGTGATCGCCCTGTCCGAGGAGATCCTCGCCGCGCTGTGGGGGCTGGTCGGGCACGAGGTCCCGCGCCCGATCCGGCGGATCAGCTACGCCGAGGCGATGTCCCGCTACGGCTCGGACAAGCCGGACCTGCGCTTCGACATCGAGCTCACCGAGCTCACCGAGTACTTCGCCGCCACCAACTTCCGCGTGTTCCAGAACCCGTACGTCGGCGCGGTCGTCATGCCGGGCGGCGCCTCGCAGCCGCGCAAGCAGCTCGACGCCTGGCAGGAGTGGGCCAAGCAGCGCGGCGCCCGCGGCCTCGCGTACGTCCTGGTCGACGAGGACGGCACCGTGTCCGAGAAGGGCCCGGTGACCAAGAACCTGTCGGAGGAGGAGCGCGCGGGGCTGCCCGCCGCCGTCGGGGCGAACCCCGGCGACTGCATCTTCTTCGCCGCCGGCCGCCCGAACGAGGCCCGGGCCCTGCTCGGCGCCGCGCGCGGCGAGATCGCCCGGCGGATCGGGGCGATCGACGAGAACGCCTGGTCCTTCGTCTGGGTCGTGGACTTCCCGCTGTTCGAGGCGGCCGACGAGACGGACGACGTCGCCGTCGGGCACGGCAAGTGGACGGCGCTGCACCACGCCTTCACCTCGCCGACCCCGGACTGGATCGACAAGTTCGAGTCCGACCCCGGCAACGCGCTGGCCTACGCCTACGACATCGTCTGCAACGGCAACGAGATCGGCGGCGGGTCCATCCGTATCCACCGGGCGGACGTCCAGAAGCGGGTCTTCGAGATCATGGGCCTGTCCGAGGACGAGGCACAGGAGAAGTTCGGCTTCCTGCTCGACGCCTTCGCCTACGGCCCGCCCCCGCACGGCGGCATCGCGTTCGGCTGGGACCGGATCACCGCGCTGCTCGCCGGCGAGGACTCGATCCGCGAGGTCATCGCCTTCCCGAAGACCGGCGGCGGCTACGACCCGCTCACCGCGGCCCCGGCGCCGATCACGCCGGAGCAGCGCAAGGAGGCCGGGGTCGACGCCGTCCCGCCGAAGCCCGCGGCGCAGGCCGACGCGACGGTGGACGCGAAGGCCGCCGCGAAGGACGCGGAGGGCGGCGGGGCCTGACCCGGGCCCCGGTCGTGCTGCACCTGCGTGTGATCGGCCCGCCGGACCGCACGGACGCGGTCCGGGCGGTGCTGGCGGAGGAGCCCGGAGTCGCCCACCTGATCGTGCTGCCGGGCGCCGCGGTGCGCCCGGCGGGCGACGTCCTCGAGGCGGACGTCGCCCGCGAGTGCGCCGACGCCCTGCTCGGCCGCCTCCGCGACCTGGGGCTGGACCACGACGGCGCGGTGACCCTCGAGGTCCTCGACACCGTCCTGTCCGACGCCGCGGACGAAGCGGAGAGGGCCGCGCCCGGCGAGGGCTCCGACGCCGTCGTGTGGGACGAGCTGATCGCCCGGACCGGCGAGGAGTCCCGGCTGAGCTTCTCCTTCCAGGCCTTCCTCACCATCGCCTGCCTGCTCGCCGCGATCGGCGCGATCACGGACTCGCCGGTGCTCGTCGTCGGGGCGATGGTGCTGGGACCGGAGTTCGGCCCGCTCGCCGCCGTCGCGGTCGGGGTGGTGCTGCGCCGCCGCGACCTCGTGCGGCGCGGCGGCCTCGCCCTGCTCGTCGGCTTCCCGCTCGGCATGGCCATCACGGCCCTGGCGACCCTGCTGTTCGACGCCACCGGGCTGCTGTCGAGCAGCACGCTCGACCACCTCGACCAGGTCGAGTTCATCTACGAGGTCGGCCCGTTCTCGCTGATCGTCGCGGTGCTGGCGGGCCTCGCCGGGATCCTCGCGCTCACGTCGGCGAAGGCGGCGAGCCTGGTCGGCGTGTTCATCTCGGTCACCACGGTGCCCGCGGCCGCATTCGCCTCCGTTGCGGCGGTCGAGGGCCGGTGGCGGGAAGCGGGGCTGTCGGCCCTGCAGCTGGCGGTGAACCTGGTCGGGATCGTGGTCGCGGCGGCCCTCGCGCTCCTGATCGCCCGACGCTCCCGGCGGCGCAGGGACGCCGGCCGGGCGCTCTCGTCGGGGTAGGGTCCAGGTGATGTCACGTGACCTGGCCGACTTCCCCAGGCCCGTGCTCACCGCGTTGGCCGCGGCGGAACGCCTGCTCACCCGGCGGGCCGGGGCCACCGTGGTCCTCGCGGACCCGGAGGACCTCGGCGGCAGCGAACGGTCGGTGGTGGCGCGTGCCCGGGTGGCGCGCAACCCGTTCTCGCTGCCGCGCACCCTCGTGGTGAAGCAGTACGTGGGCGAGCCCGACGCGAACCGGCCGGATCCCTTCCACTTCGAGGTCGCGAGCTGCCAGCTGTTCACCGCGCTCCCGGCCGACGCCCGGCCCAGCCCGGTGCTCATCGCGCACGACCCCGCGGCCCGGCTGCTGGTGCTCGAGGACCTGGGCCGCAGCTCCACGCTGGCCGACATGCTGTTCGCGCCGGATCCGGTTGCGGCACAGCGGTGCCTGCTGAGCTGGGCGCGGGCGCTCGGCCGGATGCAGGCCGCCACCGCGGGCCGGGAGAACGACTTCGGCGCGTTGCTGCGCCGGCTGGGGGAGAAGGCCCGCCGCGACCCGATCGCCGACGAGGCGCGCGCCGCCTTCGCCGGCGTGCCCGAGCTGGTCGCCGAGGTGCTGGGCGTGACGGTCAGCGCGGCGGCCGAGACGGAGGCCCGGGAGACCGCGCGGCTGCTGGGCGGTACCCGCTACCGGGCGTTCAGCCCCTCGGACACCTGCCCGGACAACAACCTCGTGACGGGCCGTGGGGTGCGGTTCGTCGACTTCGAGTGGGGTTGCTTCCGCGACGTCGCGCTCGACGCCGCCTACTTCCGCGTCCCGTTCCCGGCGTGCGAGTCCAGCTTCGCGCTGCCGGACGGGATGGCCGACGCCATGCTCGAGGCCTGGCGCAACGAGATCGCCACGGTGTGGCCGGACCTCGACGACCCCGCGCTGCTGCGGGCCCGCCTGCTCGACGCCCAGGTGCTGTGGGTCTGGCTGTGCACGTGGTGGCTGCTGCCGCGGGCGGTGTCCGGCGAGACGCGCATCGGGATGGACCCCGGCCGGTCGCCGCGAATCAGCGCCGCGCTGGCGGACTACTGGCGGCGGCTCGCGGGAGCGGCGGCGGCCGGCGGGCGGCCGGCCACCGTCGACCTGGCCGACCGGATGGCGAGCGCCCTGCAGCAGCGGTTCGACGACCCGGCGGACAACGGCTCGGGCCGGCTGCCCGTCTACCCCGCCTTCCGCAGCCTGGTCTGAGGGCTCGCCCGGGGAGTTCGCCCGGGGAGTTCGCCCGGGGAGTTCGCGGAGCCGTCGGCGACGCGTCACCACGCGCACACCCCGGCGGAGCCTCGCGACCCGATCATGCGCACGTGTCCGTGCAGAGCGTGCGACCCGTCCGTGCCCTCCCGACCCCGGCGACCCTCCCGACGCCCCGGACCGTCTCGACCCTGGCCACCCTCGGCGACTCGACGGCCGTCGGGCTGGGTGACCCGCTGCCCGGCGGCGGCTGGCGGGGCTTCCCCGTCCTGCTCCGGGACGCCCTCGGCGGTGATACCCGGCTGCTCAACCCCGCCCGCACCGGCGCCCGCATGGCCGACGTCCGCGGGGCCCAGCTCGCCGCGGTCCTGCCCGCCCGGCCCGAGGCCACGATCATCTGCGCGGGCATGAACGACACCCTGCGCTCGGACTTCGACCCGGAGGGCATCCGCGCCGACCTCGCCGCCACGCTGGCGGAGCTCGCCGCGGCCGGCACCTTCCCGGTGGTCCTGCGCTACCACGACCACACCCGCGTCTTCCGGCTCCCCGGCCGGCTGCGGGCCGCGCTGCGGACCCGGGTGACGGCGCTGAACACGGCGATCGACACCGCTATCGACACCGCCATCGACACCGCTACCGACACCGCCATCGACACCGCCGTCGACACGGCGATCGACAGGGCGACCGCGGGCACGGGCGGCCCGGCCGTGGGGGTGCTCGACCTGCACCTGCTCCCCGGCGGCTACGAGCGCGCGGCGTGGAGCGTCGACCGGCTGCACCCCTCGGAGCTGGGGCACCGGTTGCTGGCCCGGGCCGCGGGCGAGCTGCTCGCGGACGCGGGCTTCGCGGTGCCCGCGCCGGTGCCGATCGCCTGCGGCGGCGGGCGCGAGATCACCGCGTTCCACCGGGCCGCGTGGATCGTGGTCCGCGGCACGCCGTGGCTGGTGCGCCGCGGCCGCGACCTGGGCCCGGTGATCCTGCACGGCCTGCTCACGGGCGGGCGGGCGCGGGCCGCCTGAGCGTGAGCGGGTGAGTCCCGGCTAGGCGGACCGGGGGAGCGAGGCGGGGCGGACCGGTTGCCCCGTCTCGATCTCGAACAGGTGGGCGCGGGTGCAGGGCCCGCAGACCCAGCTGATCACGCCGTCGACGTGGTGGCTGCTCCAGGCCAGACCACGCACGTCGGCCGCGGTCCGCGGGCAGGCGCACAGGGTGCAGGAGTGGAGGGTGCGGGCGGTGACAGGTGTGCCGTCCATGCCCCCGGAGGATGCACCGGTCGCGTTGCCGTGCCGTGAACGCCACGCCGCACAGTGTTGCGATCCGGCGACGGTTGGGAGCGCGTTACGGCGACCGCAGCGACCCGAGGAACCGGTCGATGCGCACGAGCGCCTCCTCCAGCTGCGGCAACGCCGTCGCGTACGAGCACCGGATGTGTCCCTCGCCGGAGGGCCCGAACACGTTGCCGGGCACCACGGCCACGCTCTCCTCGTGGAGGAGCCGCTCGGCGAAGGTCTCCGAGTCCAGCCCCGACGAGCGGATGGACGGGAAGGCGTAGAACGCGCCGCCGGGCTCCGGGCAGTCCAGGCCGATCTCGCGCAGGCCCTTCACGAACACCCGGCGCCGGCGGTCGTAGTCGGCGACCATCTCGCGGACGTCGCCGTCGGCCTCCTTGAGCGCCTCCACCGCGGCGATCTGCGAGACGTGCGGGGCGCACAGCATCGTGTACTGGTGCACCCGCACGCAGAGCTCGGCCACGGCCTGCGACGCGCAGATCCAGCCGACCCGCCAGCCCGTCATCGCCTGGGCCTTGGAGAACCCGCCCAGCACGACGGTCCGCTCCCGCGCCCCGGGCACCGCGCCCAGGCAGACGTGGGTGTCGTCGTAGGTGAGCCGGTCGTAGATCTCGTCGGAGATCAGGTACAGGTCGTGCCGCTCGGCCAGCCGGACCAGGCCCTCCAGCGCCGCGCGCGGCTGGACCGCGCCCGTCGGGTTCGCGGGGGAGCCGATGAGGATCGCCTTGGTGCGCGGGGTGATCGCGGCCTCGACGGCGTCGGGGTCGATCGCGAAGTCCGCCTCCCACCGCGTGGCCACCCGGACCGGGGTGCCGCCCGCGAACGAGACGCACGGCTCGTAGGCCACGTAGCAGGGCTCCGGCACGATCACCTCGTCGCCGGCGTTGAGCAGCACCCGCAGGGCCAGGTCGAGGCCCTCGGACACGCCCGTGGTGATCAGGCACTCGGTGTCCCACGCGTACTGCGCGGCGTAGCGCTTCTCCAGCTCCCCGCAGATCAACCGGCGCAGCTCCGGCAGTCCGGCGTTGGAGGTGTAGGTGGTGTAGCCGTGCTCGAGGGCGTAGATGCCGGCCTCGCGGATGCGCCACGGCGTGACGAAGTCCGGCTCGCCCACGCCGAGGGAGATCACGTCGTCCATCTCGGCGGCGATGTCGAAGAAGCGCCGGATGCCCGACGGCGGGCAGGCGGCGATGACGTCGTTGAGCGGCTTCATCGGGTGGTCCTCACGGGGTCACGCGGAGCCGGTGGTCGGGCTCCGGCTCGAAGAACGTGTCGCCGTCGCGCTTGTGCGTGTGGAGCACGAAGTGCGTGGCGGTGGCCGTGACCCGGTCGATGGTCGAGAGCTTGCGGCTCACGAAGTCGCTGACCGCCCGGATGTTCGACCCGACGACCGTGCACCGCAGGTCGTGCCCGCCGGAGACGAGGTAGCAGCTGCGGACCTCGTCGAACCGGGAGATCCGCTCGGCGACGTCGTCGAACCCGACACCCCGCGCGGGGGCGACCGCCACGTCGATGAACGCGGTGACCTCGGTCGCCTCCGAGCCGTCGACCTTCTCCCAGTCGACCACCGCCTTGTACCGGCGGATCACGCCCGCCTTCTCCCACGCCGCGATCTGGGCCGACACCTCCGCGACGGGCCGACCGGTCATGGTGGCCAGGGTGTCGTGGCTCAGCGACGCGTCCCGCTCCAGCAGTTCCAGGATCTCGCGCACGGTCCCCGACCCTACTCAGCGGTCCGCCCGGAGGCGGCCCGGGCGAGCCGCCGGACGGCCTCGGTCAGCTGATCGGGCGGATAGGTCGCGAAGCAGAGCCGCGCGGCCGTACCCGGGCCGCGCCGGCCGTCGACCGCCGGGTCCACCGAGAAGGCGCTCCCGGGGACGAACCCGACCCCGTGCTCGAGCGCGCGCGGCAGCAGCTCCGCCGTGTCGGTGCCGTCGGCGAACTCCAGCCAGCAGAACATGCCCCCGGTCGGGGTGGACCGGGTGACGGACGAGCCGAACTCGGCGTCGACCGCCGCGGTGAGCGCCGCGGCCCGGTCCCGGTTCTCCCGCCGGACGCCGTCGACGTGCGCGGCGAACCACTCCTCGTCGGCCAGCAGCTCCGCGGTGATCATCTGGGTGAGCGACGAGCCGCAGAGGTCCGTGGACTGCTTGAGCCGCTCGAGGGCGGCGGCCAGCACCGGCGGCGCGACCAGCCAGCCGACCCGCAGCGACGGGGCCAGGACCTTCGACGCGCTCCCCAGCCGCACGACGTGGTCGCCGTGCGCGGCCAGCGGACGCGGCGGCGCGCCGTCGAAGGCCAGCAGGCCGTAGGGGTCGTCCTCGACGACGAGGAAGCCGTACCGCTCGGCCAGCCCGCACAGGGCCCGGCGGCGTTCCTGGCTCATCGTCACGCCGCGCGGGTTGTGGAAGCTGGACACGGTGTGCACGAGCCGGGGCCGGAACCCGGCCGCGAGCCGCTCCTCGAGCGCGTCGACGCGCAGCCCGTCGGCGTCGAGCGGGAACGGGTGCACGTCGGCGCCCGCGGCCTGCAGGACCTGCAGCGCCCCGACGTACACCGGGTCCTCGACGGCCACCGGGTCGCCCGGGTCGAGCAGGGCGCGGGCGAGCAGGTCCAGGGCCTGCTGCGACCCGCTCGTCACGACGACGTCGGCGGGCGCAACGGGCCGGCCGGTCCGGCCGGTCTCGTGCGCGGCGACGACCTCGCGCAACCGGGCGAGCCCGGCCGTCTCGGAGTACTGCACGGCGGCGGGGGACCGGAGCGCGCGGTCCGCGGCCTCGGCGATGCGCCCGCGCGGCATGAGATCGGCGGCGGGCAGGCCGCCGGCAAGGCTCAGCACGTCGTCGCGCGCGGTGAGGGTGAGCAGGTCCCGGATGGCGGAGCCGCGGATCCCGGCGAGCCGGGCGGCGAGCGCGACCGGGGGCCGCGCGGGCGGGGCGGGACGGAGATCGGTGTCGGTCATGAGGGCCTCGCGGAGAGGGGGTCAGGGCGGGGACCCCGAGCGCTCCCGGTGGTCACCGGGAGGGCCGGGCCGTCCCGCGGGGGTCGTCCGCGGAGCACGGGCGCGGGATCGGGTGGACCGGCGCCCGTCCCGATACTGCGCCTCACGTCCTGCGATACGGAAACGGCTTCCCACCTGATGGGACGAACTCGATCGGGTGCGCACCGACCACAGGACTTCCGACCTGGTGACCGACGTGGGCAAACCCTCTACCTTGCGCGGTATGAGCAACCCGTCGGGTGACGACCGCCACCAGCACGGCGAGCAGGGCACCCCGCAGCCCGGCTCGGCATCGCCGCAGCCGGGCGGGCAGGAGTCGGGCGGCTACCCGCCCCCGGGACACGCCCAGGGGCCGCCCCCGGAGGGGTCCGGGCAGGCCCCGCCGCCCGGCTACGGGGGCGGTCCGGGACAGCCCGGCCAGGGGTACGGGCCACAGGGCTACCCACCGCCCGGTCCCGAACAGCAGGCATACGGTCAGCAGGGGTACGGGCAGCAGGGGTATCCGCAGCAGGGGTATCCGCAGCAGGGGTACGGACAGCAGGGCTACCCGCCGCAGGGGTACGGCCCCGAGGGGTACGGCCAGCAGCCCTACGGCTACGGCCAGCCCGCGCAGTACCCGGGCGGGGCGGCCGCGCCGCTCGCGGACCCGCTGGTCGCCGCCGACTTCTCGGACTGGTGGACGAAGGTCCTCGCGGTGCTCAAGCGGAGCTGGCAGCCGCTGCTGCTGATCCAGATCGCCACCGCGCTGCCGGCCCTGATCATCGGCGCGCTGATCGCGGTGATCGTCGCCACGGGCGGCGGCTGGGTCGGCGTGGGGATCGGCGGCGGCCTGGCGCTGATCATCGTGGTCGCCGTGTCCCTGCTGGCGCAGGGCGCGTCCGTCTACGTGGTCACACGGCAGGCCGCGGAGCAGCCGGTCGGCGCCGGGGAGGCGCTGTCCTTCGCCGCCCGTCGCGCGCTGCCGCTGCTCGGCTGGGGCATCCTCGCCGGGATCCTGGTCTTCATCGGCTTCCTGCTGCTGGTCATCCCGGGCATCTACCTCAGCGTGGTGTTCGTGGCCGCGCTGACGGGTGTGATCATGTACGAGCGGGCCGGCATCGGCCGGACGTTCGAGCTGGTCAACCGCGAGTTCTGGGGTACGTTCGGCCGGCTGATCACCTTCGCGATCGCGGCCGCGGTGTACAGCGGGATCATCAGCGCGATCGTCGGCACCTTCACCGAGCCGAACAGCCTCGCGCGGTCGATCATCGTGAACATCCTGACGCTGCCGGTGACCCTGGCCGCGGCGGGTGTCGCCGTCGTCACCTACGCCTCGCTGCGCAACAAGGAGAACCCCCAGGTCGGCACGCCGACGCTGGTGCAGGAGCTGCAGTCCTGACCTGCCGCCCCGAATCGTCGGTGCCGGGTGGCACCCTGGACACCGATGAGCGCTGACGGCCTGTTCGACATCGGCGAGCCCGCGGGCGGAGACGCCTCCGGGGCCGCCGCGGAGGAGGCGCGCCCGGCCCCGGGCGCGCCTCTCGCCGTGCGGATGCGGCCGCGCTCGCTCGAGGAGGTGGTCGGGCAGCGGCACCTGCTCAAGCCCGGCGCCCCGCTGCGCCGGCTGCTCGAGGGCGGCACCCCGGCGTCCGTGCTGCTCTACGGCCCGCCCGGCACCGGCAAGACCACCCTCGCCCGGCTGATGGCCCGGGCGGGCGAGCGGCACTTCGTCGCCCTCTCGGCCCTCTCGGCCGGGGTGAAGGAGCTGCGCGCCGTGATCGACGACGCGCGGCGCCGCCGGGACTACCACGGCGGCTCCACCGTGCTGTTCATCGACGAGGTGCACCGCTTCTCCAAGACCCAGCAGGACGCGCTGCTCGGCGCCGTGGAGGACCGGGTGGTGCTGCTGGTCGCCGCCACCACCGAGAACCCGTCCTTCTCGGTCGTCTCGCCGCTGCTGTCCCGCTCGCTGGTCCTGCAGCTGCAGTCGCTCGACGAGGACGAGGTCCGCGAGGTGCTCCGCCGGGCGGTGAGCGCCGAGCAGGGCCTGAACGGGACCGTCACCCTGGCCGAGGACGGCGAGGCCGCGCTGGTGCGGCTCTCCGCGGGCGACGCGCGCCGGGCCCTCACCGCGCTCGAGGCGGCGGCGGACGGGGTGCTGGCGGACGGCACGGGCGTCGTCGACCTCGCCGCGGTCGAGCGGGCGGTCACCGAGGTCGCGGTCCGCTACGACCGGGCCGGCGACCAGCACTACGACGTGATCAGCGCGTTCATCAAGTCCATCCGCGGCTCCGATCCCGATGCCGCGCTGCACTACCTGGCCCGGATGATCGTCGCGGGGGAGGACCCGCGGTTCATCGCGCGCCGGCTGATGGTGCACGCGAGCGAGGACATCGGGCTCGCCGACCCCACCGCACTGCAGGCCGCCACGGCGGCGGCGCAGGTGGTGCAGCTCGTCGGCATGCCCGAGGCGCGGCTCGCGCTGGCGCAGGCCACGGTGCACCTGGCCACCGCGCCGAAGTCCAACGCCGTGATCGCGGCGATCGACGCCGCCATGGCGGACGTGCGGGGCGGGGCGGTCGGCGCGGTGCCGGCACACCTGCGGGACGGGCACTACGCGGGCGCCCAGAAGCTGGGCAACGCCGTGGGCTACCGCTACCCGCACAGCACGCCGGACGGGGTGCTGGCCCAGCAGTACCCGCCGGACGAGCTCGTCGGCAAGGACTACTACGAGCCCACCACGCACGGCGCGGAGCGGGTCCTCGCCGAGCGCGTGCCCAAGCTCCGCCGCGCGGTCCGCGGCCGCTGAATTCAGCGCATCATGGTTCCATAACGCGATTGTCAGTCCCTCTCGAGCGCATGAGGGAACCATAATGCGAATTCGAGGCGGGCTGAGGCGCGTTGTGGAACCATCATGCGAATCGAGGGCGGGGTCAGGCGGTGCGCAGGGTCAGGCCCAGCGAGCTCAGCGCCTGGTCGATCGGGGTGAAGTAGGCGGTGCAGCCGTTGCCGGCCCCGCTGTGCACGCCCTGCGCCTGGCCGTCGGCGGTGATGTACGGGCCGCCGGAGTCGCCCTGGGCTGTGCAGATCGAGGCCACGACCATGCCGCGCTGCTGCTGGCCGTCGAAGTTCACGGTGCGGTTGCGGGCGCTCACGGTGCCACAGGCCTTGCCGCTGGTGCTGCCGTAGAGGCACACCGCGGAGCCGACGGGCGCGGGCACGGTGCCGCGGACGGGGACCGAGGCCACCTCGGGCAGGGCCGCCGTCGAGGAGGTGACGGGCACGGCGCCGACGTCGACGCCGTTGCCGGCGGTCTTCGCGCCGTCGCCGATGACCTCGCCGTTGTCGTCGAGCCATTCGTCGGACTCGCGGGTGCAGTGTCCCGCCGTGATGATCCAGTCCTGTGCGCCCGAGCCGGCGGAGAAGCCGAGCGTGCACCGGGTGGTGCCGGCGGTGATCCGCTGGCCGCCGCGCAGGGCCTGGTGCTGCGGCACGCCCGCGCCGGTCTCCACGCGCAGCAGGGCCGGGTCGATCCCGTCGAACAGCGCGGTCACGTCGGGGGAGGGATCGCCGACCAGCCGGACGTCGACGACGTCGCCCTCGATCCCGTAGTCCGCGACCCCGGCCGGCATACCGGCCGCGGTGCGCGCGTCGAGCAGCGCCATGACGGCGGCGGGCGCGGCGAGCGGCGC